>NZ_MUET01000038.1:0-42050 GCF_001995685.1 Salinivibrio sp. IB282
ACAACGGACTGATGGGCTCAATCCCGGTTTTTGCCTGCACCACGAGCCTCTAGACCAAACCACAAATTTGCTAGGCAACACACAGTAGTAAAGGATTGTAACGGCATGGTCAAGCGCCCTCTTATTGGTTTCATCATTTTTGTATTTACCACTTTAGCCTTCGCGGCCGGGGCGCTTTACCAGTTTCACAATGCCTACGCAAGGCAAGCCCTTCATACCCAATTGTCCGCATGGGCACTCGCACAAATGGAGCTCGAAACCTTAGAATTCCGTAATGAGCTTGCCTTGTACCTCGCCACCGCATCAGATAAACAGTCTCTTATCCTCTCTTATGACATCTTGTGGAGTCGCTATGATACGTTTTTAAGTAGCCAAGAAGCCGCGCCCATGCGCCGGGCCTTTGATGCTGAGCCTGTGGTGCAGCGCGCGTTTCGTTTAATTCAGCAATATGAGCAAGCGGTATTGAATGGTAACAGTCAGCGGCTAGAAGCCCTTCTGCATGAGATGGATATTGTTCTACCGCAAGTGCGTAACCTGATGGTGAATAACTTCACCGGCCCTGCCGCTATCGAGCAGCGCGCGTTTTTACAGCACCAGTTACAAACCATGTATGCGGCCATTTTTATACTGATGGTGTTGTTGATACTGTTTGCCTATCGCCTCTACCGTAACAGCAGCAAGCAACAGAAAATGGCATGGCACGACAGTCTTACCGGTCTACCCAATCGTAACTATCTGCTGGAATACCTCTACAAAGCCGCTGATAAAAAACAAATACATACCTTGTTATTGATCGATGTTCGCCGTTTTAAAGACATAAACGATCTGATGGGCTATGAGCAAGGCGATCTCGCGCTGACGCAGTTAGCCAATGAGCTGAAAAGCATGTGCTTGCCCTACGGCTATCCTTGCGCACGGATCAGCAGCAACGAATTTGCGGTTCTCGCATACACCGATAATCGCCAACTGAGCTTTTTTACTCAACCTTTGTGCAACGCGCTGCGAAGCACGATCGACAGTGTCTATCCCGGCCATCGATTAGCGGTAGCCATTGGTGTCGCCAAGAGCCTCGATTTGGATGATAATGTCATCAGGAATCACCGCCAGTTTGCCAACCAGCTACTTAACAACGCCGATCTCGCCCTGATGAAGGCCAAGAAAGCGCCTGTGACACAAGATAGTGTTGATATCTTCAAAGCGGAATATGAGCAAGAAGCCAAGCAACGTCGTCAATTACGCGATGAACTCAAGGCGCACCTCGACGACCCCTATCAAGATGCACTCTATGTATTGTTCCAGCCCATAGTGGCGGCGACGTCAACACGCCTTGGCTGTGAGTGTTTGATTCGTTGGGACCATGCTGAATTTGGCCCCATAAACCCAGCCCTCATCATCAATATCGCCGAAGAATCAGGCCTGGGTCGGGCACTAGGCGCTTGGCTTTTGCGCCAAGTCTATTTGGCATTAAACACCGAATGGCAGACCATCAATGAACGTATTGATATCGCCATCAATCTCTCCGATTCATTTTTCAACGAGTCCTTAATTGCCGATGTCATCACTGTCTTTTCTGACCACCCCGAGCAACGTAAACAACTGATTTTTGAGGTGACAGAGACGATGACCATTGAAGATATGGGCCGCTTCAATCTGTTGATGAATCAACTGCGCGATGTAGGTATTCGGATCGCACTGGATGATTTCGGCACCGGTTGGTCATCCATGTCCGTACTCAGCCATCTGAATTTTGATAAAGTCAAAATTGATCGCTCGTTTGTCACCGGCATGGCCCATACATCGCGCCAGCATGTGCTGGTAGATACCATTTGTTATATGGCACACCAACTCGGTATTCGCGTGGTCGCCGAAGGCGTCGAAACACAAGAGCAACTCACCAGTCTAAAACAGATGGGCGTCGATGAATTTCAAGGCTACTTCTTCGCCAAACCGCTATCGGCGCTAGACTTTTATGCGTTCTGCATCGATCACTTAAATCATCAAGACAGGGAGTTGATTAATGATTAATCAAACACTTCTTCAATGTCGACCACTTTTGAACGGTTAACCGTAATTTTCCAACGCTGATATACCGTCGGCTGCCCTTTTATCCGCTGACAACTAACCAGGTTAAATTGATGCCGCTTCTCTACCGAGTCTTTGAGTACCTGACCTTCATTGAGCCGGTATAAGCGCTGACTACCGCGATCCATAAGGCGAGAAAAAGAACGGAAGTCAAACTTCCACACGTCACGGGTGGTGTCATAGCCCGACAAAAAACGGGTCGTCTCGAGCTGTGTCTTCACTTTCAGCCTCACCACCGCTTCTTCTCGTTGACGAAGTTTACCACGCCGCAGTTTTTTCACTTCATCTGGCAGAGCAGCATAATCAATATAATCTAGCCACTCTAACTGCCGACCTATTTGTCGATTGGATGTAGGATCAATAAAGCGCTTTCGCCACTTGGGACGTCCTTTACGAATCCAGCGCCACAACGCATCACGTAGGTCATCTTTAAAGATCTCCCGCAACGCATACACACCCGCCATCGCCAACACGAACGATAACGTAATCTCGCCTAAGTATTGGCGTGCACGCACAATAACGGTAGTGACAAATAGCATCACAAACGCCGTCGCAGTGGCTTTAGCCAGTTTGTTTAGGTTTTTGCCCAGCGCCTGCGGCACTTGGCGAATCGTCACGGGAAACTCAATCAAACGGCGCGCAAGGCGCATCTTATTAACCATACGAGTGGGATCGCGGCGCGCTTTATCCGAGTTATAACGGTTGACGAGACGGTGCGCCTCTTCGGCTTGGCACAATTCAATCAATTGCTGGCGTACATCCTTGTAGACGTTTCCACGCGGCATATGGGCCAATAACGACAGAAAACGTTGTTCCGTTAACCAAGATAAATAATTATCTATATTATGGTAATACTTGAGTAGCTTGGTGTTTTGCGGTTTGTAGCGCCGGAGTCGTCGCAAAATCTCCACCGCCATCTCTATCGTGTCTTCTAATTGCTCTAGCGCCTGTTCATCCTCGAGCCCAGAAACGGATTCAAAAAAATCATGCGTCGCTTTTTCGAGCGATAGCGCATACTGATACGCATAGAGACTCAAACTGACTCGATATTGTTCGGTTGGCAGTTTGTCACGACTAGCCAGGCGAGCATGTACCAAGGGCAGATGATAACGAGACGTAAAATACGTCCGACTATTGGTGAGAACACGGTAATAGAATTCATCTTCAGACAGCACATGCTTACCAAACTTAAGCTCACCAGGGACAAAGAGATAAAACTCAACTTCTTGGGCACTGACTTCCTCGTTGAGTACAGCCACCCTAACTGATAAGCCCTCATGTTTGTCTACCGTGATCACGACTGCTCTCCTGTGAACGCCAATAAAGTTGCTACCAAGCGGATCCCCCATCATACCCATGCGGTCAAGGTGTTACGAGTATCGCACATTTATCGCAACACGAGTGAAAAACCGCCATATAGACAGCATTAAGCTGTTCGTTTTTTAGTCAATCGATCGTGTTGGGGTTGCTTTCCACGACTCACGTGCATTGCCGCGATTGCTTACAAAGAAATTAACGGGGTTATCCACAGATACAGTAGATAACTTTGCCCTCACAGCGCTAAATATAGTTTAGGTCGCACAATATCTAGTATGCATATGACGTCATCCTCTCCCAGATCCTAAACTAACCGCGAAGTCGCTTGGGCCAGTCGAGAAAACAAAGCTGTGCATGCGTATTCGCGACCTCTGTCCAATGTTCGACCGGATACTGCACCACAGCCACCCCTGACGTCGGTAAATTATCCTTAGTCATCCCCACGCCATATAGGTAATCGTTTAGTGCGGGGTTATGGCCAATAATCATCGCCACATCGTGCTCTAACTCAAGTGCTTGGATGGTATGAATGATTGCCGATGCATGCTCACTGTATAGCTTTTCCTCTAAAACAATGGGCGGCTTGTCGGCAAGCGTTTGTGCCACCAGCACGGCAGTGTCTTTTGCCCGTTGCGCGGTGCTGGTCACAATCGTTTGCGGCTGATGCAGCCACGCGTTCAAGCGCTCCGCCATTTGTGGCGCTTGCCGAAATCCTCTCGGGTTGAGCGGACGCGCGTGATCATCAAGGCTAGGATCATCCCAACTGGATTTTGCATGGCGCATGAGAAATACCGTTTTCATCGTCTCCCTCCTTGTTCAATAAAAAAAGCGAGCCACGGCTCGCTTTTGTTCACACGGGTGCCTAGGCGGTTTAACTCGCCACAACTTGGCGTAAACGCTCCTGCACCACATTAACCAACAGGTCGGGCTGGAATTTAGAGATAAACTGATTACAGCCCACTTTCTCWACCATTGCCTCATTGAAGCTCCCGCTTAATGAGGTGTTCAATGCAATGTATAAATCACTCATCCGGCTATCAGAGCGCACTYCATGCGTCAGTTTATAACCGTCCATTTCCGGCATTTCCGCGTCAGTGATCATCAGCAAAATTTCGTCACTCACGTTTTTACCTTCATCGCACCAACTCTTCAGCAAATGCAGTGCTTCCGCACCATTTTTTTTAATGATGCACTCGACACCAAACTGCGACAAGGTTTCACTAACCTGCGCCCGCGCCGTCGATGAGTCATCAACAACCAGGACTCGCTGTCCCGCCATATAAGGGGTCAAGTGGGGGTCGAGGACATCTTCAGAAACGCCAACTTCATACGCAACGATCTCAGCCAGTACTTTTTCCACATCGACAATTTCCACTAAACGCGTTTGCCCGTCAAAGTCTTGGCGAGTAATGGCCGTTAAGTAATTATTGCGCCCTGAACTGGAAGGCGGCTCCATGATCTCATCCCAGCCCATGTTTTTGATATTGATCACCTGCCCAACGAGGAATGCTTGGATAGTGCGGTTATATTCAGTCACGATAACGTTACACTCATCCGACATGCCTATCGATCCCATGCCGATGGACTGGCGTAGGTCAATCACCGGAATAGATTTGCCACGAATCATGGCAACGCCACGAATATTAGGATGCGATCCAGGCATTTGGTTGAGCTTTGGCACTTTAATGACTTCACGTACTTTAAACACGTTGATGGCAAAAGGTTGGGTAGAGCCAAGGTAAAACATTAAAAGCTCGAGGCGGTTTTCACCCACCAATCGTGTCCGCGAATCTACCGAATCTAAAATATTGGTCATAGTCTACTCAACCGTCGTGTTACTGCTCATTCGCATTTATCCGGACACGTAAACCCTTGCTAACGTGCCTCAATGTTGGGGGGCTTTTGTGTCGCGTTGCACTGTGACTTCACGTCCCGTGACAAAAAGCGTGTGTCTTTCTTATTTTAGGTAAGATACAGCCACAGGCAACCTCTTTGCGTAAGGTGACGCCTAAATGACTGGCTCACCGAGTCTATATCTTTCGCTATCTTAGCAAAAGGCATGGCTAAAAAGCGTGGTATACACCACGTTTAAATGAGACTATCAATAAGTGTCAAATATGAGACAATAGCAGGCAAAAGTTTTATCTTTTCGCCCGTTAGCCCTATCCTTGGGGGTAAGAATAGGTGATCAAAGACAACACTGTTACCATACTCAAAAGAATGACGATAACACGCAGAGTGATGCTATGAAGAGCAAAGCGAATCAAGCACAAGGCATGTTGATGTTCCGCCTTACCGCCACCCAATCTTTCGCGATTGGGACGCTAAAGGTACGAGAAATCATCCCCTTTCAGCCGCTCACGGATTTGCCGGGATCTCACCCAACGGTGATCGGAACCACTAGCTTCCGTGGCATCGCCACCCCTGTCATTGATATGGCAAAAGCGATTGGCTACAAACCCGTTGCTAAGTCAGAATGGGAGTCTTGCTACATTATCGTGACCGACTGTCAGCGTCGGGTGATGGGCTTTTTGGTACGTGGTATCGATAAAATCAGCGAGTGCGACTGGCGCTCTATTTCCGAGCCCCCTGAAACCTTGGGAACACGTGCTTTTTTAACCGGGGTGATGCACATCGACGATAAGCTGGTGCAGCTTCTCGATGTGGAGTACATCATGGAACACATTTTCCCCTCTGCGCCTGATAAATTACACCCCATCCTGGCTGACGTGGATCGTGAAAAGCTTAAACCGATGAATATCCTCTTGGTGGATGATTCACTGACCGCTAGGCGACAGCTTTCAGAGGCACTCGACAGTATCAATATTCCTTATTTTGTCACCAACAATGGCCTAGAAGCGCTGCAAATGATGAAAAATGCCGCCTCAGCCGGCAAGCCATTTGATATCATTGTCAGCGATATCGAAATGCCTGGGATTGATGGCTATGAGTTAGCGTTTGAAATCCGCAGCGATGATAAACTCGCCGAGGCGTATCTTATCCTCCATACCTCATTATCGAGTGATATCAGTGTTGATCGTGCGAAACAAGTCGGGGCGCACGAAGCACTGACGAAATTCGATGCCACTGAGCTGGTACAGGCCATGTTGCGCGGCGCAATGATGAAAACATCGGGCTCATCGGTCAAGCTCGAAGGCAGTCCAACCGATTACTAAGGGTATGACCGCATTATCGGTGAGCCTTGATATGTGTCATGACACTGTCAATGCTCGCCTGTTATCGTTGCCACCATCAATTAGCGAAGAAGGTAGGGTGACGGTTTAGCCAGCTGAATGGGGTTGTTGATAAACAGGCCTCACCATGTCTTTTCTTCACCCGCCTGTTTTATTCAAGTGTTTAAAAACTCCCCACTTCAAGCGCAAAAAGACTGGGTTTGCCGCAGCGCTTGTGGTTTAATTTTTTCATACTTCAAAAAATAGAAGGCGACTACTATGACCAGCGTATACGAGATTGTTAAGCACTCACGACAAAAGAACAAATTGAAGCGCGAAATCCAGGACAACGACAAGAAAATCCGCGACAACCAAAAGCGGGTGGTGTTGTTAGAAAACTTGCTCGACTACATCCAGCCTGAGATGTCGTATGAGGAAATCGTTGAGATCATCAAAAACATGAAAGGCGATTATGAAGATCGCGTTGATGACCACATCATCAAAAATGCGGAGATCTCTAAGCAGCGCCGTGAAATCAGCCGCACTATCAAAGAGTTAACCAAGCAAAGTAAGAGCGGTAAGTAATTCCGCGAGCACAAAACAACAAAAGGTCTACGAGTCAGTAGACCTTTTTGATAAGCCTCCTAGCTTCCCTCGCTTCCCCACACGAAAACGCCTGACCTCATTGATGCGCCACCGTACCTCTGAGCACTGATATCTATCAGAACAATCTTTATTAATCCCTTACATTTACTACGCCTTTTATACGTTATTTTTCAACAATTTAGGTGAAATATGGCAATTCGGTTATCAATGTATTGACAACGTTAGCAAAGATCAATAATCATAATGATATCCATTATCATTTGATTTTGGAGTTAAGGTAGTGACGAAGAAGTACTGCAGGGACGCAGCCTCATCATGCCCTGCAGGGTTGTGACGTATAAGGATAATTATGAACACCATAAAAGCAGTCGGCTTTTCACTCTCGCCGCTGGCGTTAGTGATCAGCGCCCATCTCGCCCATGCCGCCCCTTCTGCGGCCAATACCGAAACCATCATTGTAACCGGTAGTAAGATTCAAACGACCATCGCCGATTCCGCCAGCACTAACTGGGTGATCACCAATGAAGAGTTAACCCGTGAAATTCAAGGCGGTGAGTCATTAAAAGGCGCGCTCGGGAAGCTGATCCCAAGCTTTGACTTTGGCAGCACCAACGCACGCACCAACGCCTCACAGAATTTACGTGGCCGCAGCGCGCAAATCATGATTGATGGCGTTGCTCTGAATGCCGCTCGCACCATCAGCCGCCAGCTGGATAGTATCGACCCCTTTAATGTTGCGCGTGTTGAGGTACTATCAGGCGCGACCTCCATTTATGGCGCAGGCGCAACCGGCGGTATTATCAATATCATCACCAAACGCGGTGAAGCGGGCGATGCGCAACTCGAGGTGCAGACTGGCGTCACCACTGGGTTTAACAACAGCGACGATCTCACCAAGCAAGCCGCGGTCGCGGTCTCCGGCGGCAGTGATAGCTTGCAAGGGCGCTTGTCAGTAGCGTATGAAGGCAAAGGCGCGGCCTACGACGGCAATGGCGATCCTATTCTGCCCGATGTGACCCAAACCGATACCCAATTTAATGACAGCATTGATGTGATGGGTAGCCTCGATTACCGCCCTGATGACGAACAGCACCTTTCCCTAACCGCGCAATACTATGACAGTCAGCAGGATACGGATTATGGGATTGATTACGGGCCTAAAATCAGTATTAATAACAAAAAGATTACTGTATTTTCTGGCTTATTAGATTCTAATAAACTCAAGCGTTCAGAAGGGCTAGAGCTTGACGAACAACCTTTCACTGAACGTATGCTGCTCAACGCTCAATATAGTAATGTTGATTTACTGAATCATTCATTACTTGCGCAAGTTTACTATCGTGAAGAAACTTTTGGATATTTCCCATATCCCAGATTAGTTGGCGACACTTTCACCAAGAGTGCGTCAGAGCAGAGCAATAGCGTTCTCGGTGCAAAGTTATTATTAGAGAAGGAGTTGGGAGCTTTCACACTCAACTATGGTGTCGATTATAGTCACGAAGAGTTTGATGCGTTCCAGCGTGTTTATGACCCTGACACTAGCTATGCTAGCAATGGCCTTGAGTTCAAACATATAGGGGATATAGGCCGCTATCCCGACTTTACGACCCAAAATGCAGGCATTTTTGCGCAAGCGGATTGGACCGTTAACGATAAGCTCAATGCCTTTGCCGGATTACGCTATCAGTACACCAAATATAAAGGCGATGACTTTATCGGTTTTGCTGAGCAAGCGAAAATACTCGTTGGTCCACTCAAGAGCGCAGATACTATCCCCGGTGGTACGACGGATAAAGATATTTGGCTTGCGAATGCGGGACTCAAGTATGACCTGACCGACAACCAACAAGTGTGGGCTAACTTTAGCCAGGGCTTTAATATGCCCGATCCGGGAAAATTTTATGGGCAGGCCGATTACAATAAAACCGGAAATCATGACGGAAACTATGTGAGTGTATCCAACACGCCGCTCGACGGTGCAAAAACGAACTCCTTTGAGCTCGGTTGGCGTACCCAGCAACAAGACTACAATGCGCAGCTTGCAGCGTATTACTCCCTATCTGATAAAACCTACAAGTACAAAGGCGCTGATTTAGAATTAAATAGCAACAAAAAGCGTATTTATGGTTTGGAAGGGCAAATCAAATACTACCTCACAGATAGCTGGTATAGCCGTGCACAGGGTCACTTAGTGCAAAGCGAAACCAAGCACAATGGTAGCTGGGATGAGCTTAGTATCTACAATGCCAGCCCTTCTACCGCGATGGTAGCAGTGGGTTACGATAACTTCGATTGGGGCACCGAGCTCAACCTCCAGCATGTCGGCGATTTGTCGGACGAAGCAGGATATAAACTAGAAGGTTACGAGTTAGTCGGCCTTAATGGTTACTATACCTTGCCAGTCGGCCAGATTAACTTTGGTATCCAAAACCTACTTGATAAGCAATATCAAACCATTTGGAGCCGCAAAGCACAAAACGCCTACAGTGAACAGCCTGAACCATCGAAACAAACTGCCGCTGCACTGTTTGACTACGCCGGCGTTGGCCGCACCTTTAGCTTGAGCTACAGCGCCACGTTCTAATTATGTTCCTTTTCGCGCCCAGTCCTCGCTGGGCGCCTTTTCTTCCAATGTGTTTCAACCATAGTTGCACCACAACATTGCCCAGTAAGCCGTGTCTGTAAGGAGTTGTGATGACACACCCTAAAAGCGCGAAACAAACCGCCAGGTGGCAACTGATCACTTTGACCTTGATTGCGGCTTTGATGGGCATCGGTCAGAACGGACTCTTGGTCTCGCTCCCCCTACTGGTGGCGCAAAGTGGCTTTTCACTGTCGACATGGGCAGTGATTATTGCTGTAGGAAGCGTGTTATTTCTCCCTGCCGCGCCATTTTGGGACGGATCAGCGACCAATATGGTCCTAAGTTTGTGGTCCTGCAAGCACTAACCGGCATGGCGATTAGCTTCGCGTTATTGCTCGCAGCGACACTGGGCGCACAGAGCAGCGCTAACCCATGGCCTTGGTTGGCGCTTGCGGTACTGGCTCGGGTGATCTACGGCTTAACGGTCGCAGGGATGGTGCCTGCTAATCAGCATTGGGCCGTGTTACTCGCCGGTGAGGCGCGTCGTATGCAAGCGATCACCTCCATCAGTATTGGCTTAAGCCTCGGCCGATTAGCTGGCCCGTTGATTGCCTCGGCAGTGCTAGTGTTCAGCCCCTACGCGTCACTGGCGTTAATGCTATTACTGCCACTATTAGGAGCAATCGCTGTCAGCATGATGCCTCACTGCGCGGGTAAAAAATATCCTTCACGAGCCCCTTACATGTTTATGCTATATGCACAGGAAAAACGCCGTCATATTACGATCTGACGCACTCAGATCGTCTCTTTATACGATTGAGTAAAAAAAGCGCCGATATTGGCCGACCAAGACTGTAAAAGCTTGGCTTTGTCGATATCGTTCGCATTAATCCACTGACGGCAGTAATGCAACAGCGCCCCATCCTTGGTGCGCTCACTGTCAGGGGACAATGGGATGGCACCACTTGCGAGCACAATCTCTGCAAACTCATAGTCATAGCCCCACAAAATAATGATATAACTCGAGACGACGAGCGCGGTATCAAAACGAACGGGTAAATCGCAAATGGGATTGTAGCCATTGTCACGACAGCCAAGCTCTCGCGCCATTAGCTCCCCTAACGCAGACAACACTGATGCAAGATACAAACGCTCTGCGCGCGCTTTGTCATACCCGAGGAATAGCCCCAGCGACTTACTCACATTAGCCAGTTCAATATGTTCATCCACCACCGCATAGTGTTCTTGGGTGGACAAGTGCTTAAAGGCATTATGTCCCACCATTGTCGCGGCAATTGACTCGACCGATTGAATGCCCAATCGATTTATCGCTGTCTCTAGTGACCATGTTCGGTTTCGAAAGCCCAAATAAGCAGAATTAGCAAGCTGTAAAAGTCGGGCAACTAAGGGAGGCTCTTCACTGACCACTCGTGCAATTTGTTCCATGTCCGAATCGGGATCATTAATCGTGGCACGTAAACGGCGCACACAGTCAGGCAAGACGGGGAAGTCCTCAATACCGACCAACCGGTTACGCGTTTCAGCATCAATCGGCAACTTATGGAGACGCTCAACACTATTCAGCACATTATTGAAGTCATCTTCAGAGAAGGGTTTGGGTAAGACGAAGTGCACACTGGGCGTTGCTAATTCAGTAATTTTTTGGCGTGTGTTCCCTGTTATCAGCGCACGTATCGTACCCGGGAAGCGTGCCCTAACTTGGTCTAATAATGCATCCCCTTTGAGCTTGGACATCAAGAGAGCACTGATCACCAAAGACGGGGGCTGATCATCTAATAGGCCTTTCTCCCACTGGGTAGGATCCTTGATCAAGCTGATAGCCCAACTTGGTTTCAAGCGGCGAATCTCCCGACCAATCGCCTTTAATGTGAGTTCGTCATCGTCAACATAGATGATATGGAAACGCGGCCTAGTCATGCTTCCCTCGTCTTCTGATCGTTGTCCTCAAGCCCCTTAACACTATCGCTAGGTCGCCAATAAGAGAATCATCAACGCCTCGGCGTGTCCCTATGAAGCGTTATCCAAGATGAGATGCCCAGCGATCCTTTCAATAAGCGTAGTCCAAAATTCCAGACTGTCTTGGGCTAAGCGCAGAAATAAGCCGTGTCTCGCTGACGTTTATGGAGGGTGGGGAAAGCGGGCTCAACATGGTTAAGCCCGATATCAATGCGATCTATCAAGCGCTGAAATTATTCAAATTCAAACTGTACCATGACCGGATAGTGATCAGAGAGTTCATTGTAGTAACCATCATGATAGGTTTGTCCAGCCGCTTGCGGCCACTCGCCTTCAAGGTAGTCCCAATACCAACGGTCGTTAGCGGTTAACTGTACCACCTGCATCTCAGGTTGATTGGCGGGCACGGCATGATCACGGCTCCACAAAATATAATCTAGCGTGGTGTTGTAGTTAAGGTCATAGTCAAAGTGATACGCGTTCGCTTTCGTAAACCAATTGTGTTTGGCAGAAAAAGACGTTACTTCCGGTTCAGTGAAGCGTAATGCGCCATTTAAGGCCGCTTTCATGTCTTTAATTTCATCTTGGCGGCTCCACTCCACATTCATATCACCACCAATAATGACGGGCTCGTCAGCCGGGATCGCCGCCTTTTCGATAAAGTCTTTAATTTCACCTAGCTGACCCAGACGCACTTGGTGCTCCTCATCAGACATCCCATCATGCGTGGCTTGTAAATGGGTGCCAATCAGGTGAAAGATCTCACCGTTTTTATCAATATTGGCATACGCAAAACCTTTGTTGGCTTGGTAGTCCCAGCTACCTTTCAGGCTGTGATGATAAACGTGCGCTTTCTGAGTCAAAATGGGGTACTTGGAGAGAATCGTCACGCCGCCACGCACGACAAATAAAGAATTGGAGCAATCCCCAGTCAGCGCATCCCAACCTTCTCCGCTGCAGTCTTGTCCGACATTCGGTATTCGGTGTTTGATAAGGGTACAGGCTTGCAAGCTGATTCATCGCTTGCTCAGCTTCAGCGTTGAAGGCCTCGCTCACCAAGATCACATCAGGCTGCGTGTCCATGTCGGCAATGGCTTGCGGCAGACGGGCTGCACGCTCAGCTTGATCCCAGTCTTGTAGGTTGCTTAGTTGCATAATGTTATACGCCATAACATTAAGCTGACCCGCATGCGCACTGAGACTAAGCAGCAACGCCGCCGCCGTTGAGAGCAGTTTATTGATTTTCATGTTTCCTCTTTTCGTTTTGCTTTCTAATTGTTATCGGTGTTTCGCCCACCAAAAGATTAGAAGCCTAACGAAAATCGTTTGAATCGCCCCAGTATTTGTTTCCTTTTTCTGATATTTTTGTAACTAATATCACGTTCCTTGTATTACGCCATTAATGCGTCACTAAGTAGGTTTGCGAGGTAAAGGTATGTTTTCTCAGCATGGTCGCAAGCTCATGCTGCCTAACAGGTTTGGCAATATAATCATCCATCCCCGCGGCTAAGCACGCTTCCTTGTCTTCCGTTGTCGCATTCGCGGTCAGTGCAATAATGGGGGTTCGGTTAAAGCGTGATTCTTGTGCCCGGATGTGTTCAGCGGCTTGATAACCGTCCATCACAGGCATTTGACAATCCATGAAAATCGCATCAAAAGGTTGGCTTTTCCATAGCGCTAACGCCTGCTCACCATCGGCAGCCGAACGGACATGTACCCCTAGCTGAGTCAATATCGCCTCAGTCACTCGTTGGTTAACTTTGGAATCTTCCACGACTAAGACATGCAACCCAGCCAGTGAGGTGCCTTTTCCGGTAGAGCGTACGACCCCCAGTGTCGGTTGTCGCTGTTGTAAGATCCGCACCAAATGCGCTTTTAAGTCATTAAATTGGTAGGGACGGCCTAAGTAACCCTCTATGCCTGAGCGTTCAATCCGCGGCTTATCTAATGCATCAGGCGCCGCCGTTAACATCATGATCGCAGGACTTTTATCTGCAAATGTAGCAATGATCTGTTCTGCCAAGCGAAAGCCATCCATTTTGGGCATCACTTTATCGAGTAAAATCACTTTAAAGGGATAGTGGCTATCCAGGCGTTCGCGAATTAAAGGGATCACGTCATCCGGGTGCATGCAGCATGTAACCTKGCAACCAAGGTTGCTCAATTGTGCCGTGGTGATGCGCATGTTTAAACGACTATCGTCTACCAATAACATCGGCGCACCGGCAAAAAGATAAGCCTCGACCGGCGTGGCTAAAGGAATATCCGCACACTCAAAACGCACGGTAAACGTAAATAGACTGCCCACATTCACTTCACTGTTGAGGGTGATTCGCCCCCCCATTAAATTGACAATTTGCTGTGAGATCGCAAGCCCCAGCCCTGTGCCTCGAGCGGCGGCGGTTAAAGAATCACCTTGTTCAAACTTACCAAAAATACGGCTTTGTTCTTCAACGGGAATGCCTGGCCCGGTATCGCTCACTTCAAAACGCAGCACACTGGCGGTATCCTCGTCGCTCACTTGCTTGATAGAGACAACCACCTCTCCACGCTCAGTAAACTTGATTGCATTACCCACCAAATTAATCATCACTTGGCGTAATCGCGGTGCATCGCCGATCAACAATGGGGAAATATCAGCGTCTATCTCGCAGCGAAAGGCGAGTTGCTTTTCCTTGGCACGAAGAATGAACAGGTTCTCGAGATCTTTTCCTAACTCAAATATATTGAGTTCTAATGGTTCCAACTCTAACTTACCTGCTTCGATTTTAGAGAAATCGAGGATGTCGTTAATGATATCTAATAACGACATCGACGACGTTTCTAACATCTCGACAAACTCTTGTTGCTCGTCATTTAAGCGTGTGCTCTTTAACAGTGAGGCCATCCCAATAATGCCGTTCATTGGTGTGCGGATCTCATGGCTCATATTGGCCAAAAACTCGCTTTTCTTTTGACYGGCCTTTTCAGCGTCGTGCTTCGCGTCCTCTAGCTGCGTCAGTTGTTGCCCTAGCGCTGTGATCATGGCGTTATAACGCGTTTCAAAACCCCGCCAATGATGAAATTGGCGTGGAACCTGAATCGGTGTGGGTATGCCATTCTCCCACTGGTTAACTTGCTGGTGTAGCGCCAATAACGGCCTATCTAAGTGGCGGCGCACAATCCACATAGAGCTGATAATTCCCAATCCTGACACCGCCAACCATCCAAGAAAAACCCACTGGGCACTATCACCAAAATAGGCGTTTAACGCCGTGTAATTTGACGCCACCTCAAGTTGCCCAAGGGTATACTCGTTCCCCTCGTCGGTTGCAATTAACGACCAACGCTTTTGCAACGACTGTGCAGCAGGCTCCACGCCGCGCTCAATTAACGAGCCATCGGCATCATATACATGGATATAGTCAATCTCAGGTTGGGCGATGAGCTGCTCTATCTGTTGCTCAAAAGCTTGCGTTTCCACACGCCATAGATGCCCAGTCATCGCACTGACATCTCTGTTGCCTACCTGTTGCAAGGCGCGCTCGACATCTGCTTTGTGCGTTTGGTAATCGCCCAGCAGAAGAAGCGCCGTAAACAGTGCAGTCAGTACGATCCAGCTTAAGGCTAGCTTGGTAACGATTCCCGCAGAAAGCGAAGGGCGTGTCAGGGGGCTACCTACCTTCATAATCACCTTTTTAGTGGCAAAGCTTCTCTGCTAATCATAGAGTCTAATCTTGTTTTGGGCGAGAAATGTCCTAGTTAGTAGGCGAAAAAGGACAAAAAAGGCGCTCCCAAGGGAGCGCCTGCCACACGCAATGTCTACAAATAATGACACGCTACCGATTGGAGTCAGTTTATCCGGATAACCCGTATCGCTGCCCCAAGCGGGTTTGTTATATGCCGTTTCAGTTAGTCCAGTACACCACGACGCATTTGATCCAGCTCGATAGACTCGAACAGGGCTTTAAAGTTACCTTCGCCAAAGCCTTGGTTACCCTTACGTTGGATAATTTCAAAGAAGACCGGCCCAATAACAGTATTGGTGAAAATTTGCAGCAAGATGCCGCTGTCTACGTCACCGTCAATCAATACACGGGTGTCACGCAACTCGTCGATGCTTTCTTCATGGCCGTTGACACGCTCGTTGATTTTCTCATAGTAGGTGTCCGGCGTATCCATGAATGCCATACCTCGTTGACGTAACGTCCGCACGGTTTGGTAGATGTTGTCGGTGGTCATGGCGATATGCTGGATCCCCTCACCGTTGTACTCTTTCAAGTACTCTGCAATCTGTGACTTGTCATCACTTGACTCATTGATGGGAATACGGATTTTTCCGCAAGGCGCGGTCAGAGCACGTGACTTTAGCCCAGTCTTTTTGCCTTCAATGTCAAAAAACCGGATCTCTTTGAAGTTGGCAATACGCTCGTAAAAGTCAGCCCACACGTCCATGTTGCCAATATCCACGTTATGGGTTAAATGGTCGATGACTTTCAATCCTGCATCCGCTTCTTTCAGGCGCGATTGCCAATCTGGATAAAAGTCAAAATCGACTTCATAAATACTTTGGTCGCCATAGCGGTCGACAAAGTAAAGCAATGAATCACCAATGCCGTATACCGCGGGAATACTAAGCTCCATTGGACCGATGTTTGGTTCAACCACTTTGGCGCCTTGTTTAGCCGCATACGCAATCGCGTGTACCGCATCTTGAACGCGAAACGCCATGGCGTTGACACTCGCACCGTGCTGCTTGGCAAAGCCTTGCGCTTGTGATTCAGGCTCACCGTTGACGATAAAGTTAGTGTCTCCCTGACGATACAACCAAACATCCTTGTGTTTGTGTTTGGCAATTTCGGCAAAACCCATCAGTGAGAACAAATTTTTAAGCGCATCAATCCCCGCTTGATCGGGCGCTGTGTATTCGACGAACTCAAATCCATCTGTGCCCAATGGATTAATCGTTTTGACAGGTGCTTGCATGGTTGACGTCATAATCGCTTCCTCCTTGTGTGTAGCATTAGAGATAGCATTAGACGGTGATTGGGACTAGAGAAGACAGGCGGACAACAGGTTAACTAATTGTTAACCCATGGTGTCACTTATACTGAACAGTGAGAGAAAAAGGCTGATAGCCGCGTTTTATTAGGGATTTAAGCCAATTAGAAGTGTAAAGAATAGCGACCAACACCCTGCTTTGTTTTACATTTTTGCAACGCAAGATAAAAACCACACAGCAAAGACACAAACGCCGCCCAGAGGCGGCGACCAAAAAGCGGGCGGATGAAAGGATTACACCTTGAGGCTATAACTATTTTGCTGGCCATTGGGTGTGATGGTTTTTTGCACTTGATCCATCAACGCTTGTTGCTGTTGGTTATAGGCATCAGCGCGCGTTTTCTGCGCTTCTTGTTCCGCAACACGATCAATGAGAGCTTGATAATCACGCTTATCCTCACGCTGCTCGCCCGATGCAGCGGCTTCTTTTTGCTCTTCCCGCTCTTTACGGATCAGCTCGGCACGCTCTTGCACGCCCATCGAGTTATTGAGACCGCCATTGACCTGGTCATCTTGACGATCGCGCTGGCGCTGCATGTATTGCTGCGCTAAAGGTTGCGAATTGATTGACGTCGGCATAGGTCCTCTCTCGAACACGGTGACAACTTGATTAAATTTTAGCCTATACGCCCACAAATTGATATCTCTATTTACTATAGAGGATGTCACCACTGGCCTAGTTGTTGCACGTTATCTCACGTTGGCCGTGAGATACCAACGCAGAAGCAGGGGCTTAGGTGACCCAACGCCCAAGAAAATCACGATGAATATAATGAGGAGAAACACCATGCTGACCGGTAAACACTGTGTCATTACAGGTGCCGCACAAGGGATTGGCCGCGCGATTGTTGAAACCTTTGTTGAGCAAGGCGCTACCAAAATTTATGCACTAGATAGGAATATTAACAACATGCAAGACTGGCAGACGCATGCGGTTATCGTGCCCGTCGCGCTGGATGTTTGCGATCAAGACGCTGTCGCGAATTGGGTGCAGACCCTGCACCAACAACACGCAGTGATCGATATACTGGTGAACAATGCTGGCATCACCCGAGACAACCTACTCACCAAAATGAGCGAAAGTGACTGGGACGCGGTCATTGACGTTAACCTAAAAGGCGTCTTTACCATGACACAAGCGATCGCGCCACTGATGATAGCGCAAGAGAAAGGCGCGATTGTGAGCTTGTCTTCCGTCGTCGGCACCGATGGTAATATTGGTCAAACCAACTACGCGGCATCAAAAGGTGGCGTGATAGCCATGACCAAAACCTGGTCAAAAGAGCTTGCCCGTCATGGGGCACAAATACGCGCTAACTGCGTGGCCCCCGGTTTTATTGAAACGCCCATGACAGCAAACTTACCCGATAAAGTCATTGAGATGATGAAAGGAAAAACCCCGCTGGGACGAATGGGCACCGCCCAAGACATCGCCAATGCGATCAGCTTTCTCGCCAGTGATAACGCGAGCTTTATCACAGGGCAGACGCTTAAAGTCGACGGGGGATTAGTCATATAATAGTGGAACCAAATCAGCCACTATGAGGCAACAATGACGCCAACACTCCTTATCACAGGCGCAAACCGTGGAATTGGTCTAGCGCTCACCGAGTTGTACCTTGAGCACGGTTGGCAGGTGATTGCCTGCTGCCGCTTCCCCGGCTCTGCGCCTCACTTAATGACATTAAAAAACCGCTACGCAACACTCACCACGCACGGACTGGATGTAACGGATCATACCGCAATACAGCATCTTGCCTCACAGCTTAGCGASACACCTATCCATTTGCTGATCAATAATGCTGGACTTTATGGCCCCAAAGGCTATCAATTCGGTGAAGTGGACACAGCCGCATGGCGCGACGTGCTGGAGGTCAATACCATCGCACCACTGGTTATCGCTGAACATTTCACCCCGCATCTTGAAAAGGCAAGCCAAAGTGGCCATACACCCATTTTTGCTTTCTTGTCCTCAAAAGTCGGGAGCATGAGTGATAACCAATCAGGTGGCGGGTATATTTATCGAAGTTCAAAAGCCGCGCTCAATGCTGTGATCAAAAGCCTATCTATTGACCTGCGAAGTAAAGGCATTCGTTCGATTGCTCTCCACCCTGGTTGGGTACAAACGCACATGGGTGGACCCAATGCCCTGATTGATACCGCCACATCGGCACAAGGACTAAAACATGTGCTCGATACCCTCACGGACAGTCAGAACGGCAACTTTATCGATTATCAAGGCCAAGACATCGGCTGGTAAGGGGCGAGGCGGTGATTGCACCGCCTCGTTAATTAGATAGGGAAGAACGTCATCGACGCCATACTGTGCACAACCTGATTGATATTACGGTTGGTGCTGTCTGCCACCATCACCGCCATCATATCTTGAATAATGATCATCTGACTCAGTAAGCGTTCGTAGCTATAATTGGGCACCCCATTTTTGCCCATGCCATTACTCAGCAACAGCAGTTGGCCGTTGTCGTCCTTTTCATTATTCAACAACCAAGCGATCTTCTCTAGGTTTCGCGCACTGTTATAGAGTTTTTGTTGATCAATATCATCGAGCAAAAAAAACTCAAGTTGATGATTATAGCTGGCACTGATCATGCCAGTAACACCAGCCATCAGCGCAAACACGCGGTCGCCCTCAAATTCACTTGAAAAGGCTAAAGGCAACAGCGCGATACCATCCATTCCCCCTAGCTCTCGAAAGCCATTGTCAGGGCGCTCCGTTGTCATCAATTGCGACACACGCTTTTCAATGGTCATGCCAGGCACTTTTTTAAGCTCGCGCGGGTTGCGCTTATATAACTTCACGATGAGCGCTTCGCTGAGATCACGAATTTCAGCAATGTGAATATCGGTAATTAAATCCATGTCTGACTTGGCCAGATTTTTAATATCAAATGGCCGACCAAGCTTTTGCGCGCAACCTGTGAGGCTAAGCAATAACACGCTCATCCATACCCAGCGCATCATAACAACATCCTTGCATCCTCTAACTCGGCGCTAGCATAACGATTTACGCCCGCTCGGTGCACTCCTAGAAAAAATCTTGTATGGAATATCACACTTTTAGCGTCTAACGGGCGCTGCAATCATCAATTCACGTTGAACCGTTTTGAGCCAATATCTCCTCCCATTGGCGGCAAACAACGCAAAGAAACGATAATCATCACAGCATCGCGGCGCAATCAGCGGCAATAACACGCTCTTCATCAGTGGGGATCACCCACACACCGATCTGACTATCCGATGCGGATATACAGGCTTGATTGGCTTGATTGGCCGACGCATCCAAGCGCATGCCTAGCCAATCACACTGTGACACCACGCGCTCGCGCACAGGTGCAGCATGCTCGCCAATCCCAGCAGTGAACACCAGATGATCGACACCGCCCATTGCCGCACATAGGCTACCGATTTCTCGCGCAATTCGATAACAATAGTGCGCTATCGCCTGTTTGGCTCTGGGTTTATCACTGCATAATAAAGTGCGCATATCACTGCTGATCCCGGATAAGCCTAATAGACCCGACTCTTTATACAAAAGTGTGCTGACGTCGTCGGGTGTCATTCCTTCTTCGGTGATCAGGTGCAGCACCAATCCCGCATCAATGGCGCCACTTCGCGTGCCCATGGGTAAGCCTTCAAGCGCAGTGAACCCCATGGTGGAAGCCACACTTTGTCCGGCTTGGATGGCACACAGGCTCGCACCATTGCCTAAGTGTGCCACCAGCACCTTAGACTCAGGCTCAAAGTCAGGGATCACTTCGGGTAAGCAACGCGAGATGAAATCATAGGACAAGCCATGGAAACCATAACGTTGAAAGCCTCTATCATACATCGAGTAAGGAAGGGCAAATTGTCGTGCTTCCAACGGCTGCTGCGCGTGGAACGCAGTATCGAAACAGGCAATCTGACGCATACCAGGCAACCGAGCTTGCAAGACTTTGATCGGAGCCAAGCTGTACGGTTGATGAAGGGGAGCCAGTGGCGTTAATGCTTCTAACAATTTAACAGTGCGTTCATCAAGGTCAGTGGACTGTTTGAAATAAGTGCCACCGTGAACCACACGATGGCCAACCGCAACGAGGTTATCAAGCAGGCTTTGTTGTTCCAGCCAAGTCAACAGTGAAAGCATCGCTGCTTGGTGATCCTGCGCCTGCGCTGGCGGCGGTGTATAAGCTGCTGTCTCCCCCTCAACAAATACCGCACATTGCTCAGTGCCTAGGCCCGAGAACTGACCACGAAATTGCAGGCTAAGCGCTTGGTCAGCAACGGGCTTCCCTTTGCACACTGTCTTTGTGTCGAATAGCGCAAATTTCAAACTCGACGAGCCACTGTTGAGTACCAGAATATTTGCCATCATCACCTACTTATTGGACTTATCCAGCGCTTTGCGTTGATGATCGGCAAGCAACAACGCCAGCGCGCTCGACGCAATACGGGTTAGTGCATCATCGGCACGGCTGGTGAGCATAATGGGCACACGCGCCCCCACCACCACACCCGCGCCGGTGGCATCGGCAAGATAGCTCAATTGTTTCATCAACATATTGGCGGCCTCAAGATCGGGAGCCACCAGAATATCCGCACACCCTGCAACCGGGGAGTCAATCCCTTTGGTTACGCGAGAGTCCTCGGAAACAGCACTGTCAAACGCAAGCGGTCCGTCTAAGATACCGCCCGTTATTTGACCACGTTCCGCCATTTTACACAGTGCCGCGGCATCGAGGGTCGCATTCAATTTCGGGTTAATGGTCTCCACGGCCGACAATATCGCCACCCGTGGATGACTATTGCCAATCGCATGAGCCAGTTCGATGGCATTTTGAATAATATCGCGCTTTTGAGCCAATCCTGGATAGATATTAATGGCGGCATCAGTAATAAATAGCGGGCGCGGGTAGGTCGGCACATCAAAGGCCATCACATGACTGAGGCAGTGCTCAGTTCTCAACCCACCTTCTCGTTTGACCACTTCGTGTAACAATTCGTCGGTATGCAGCGCGCCCTTCATTAGCGCCTCACTCTCCCCCGCACGCGCCATGGCCACCGCTTTTTCTGCCGCCGCATGACTATGAGGTGCATCGACAATGTCAAAGTCACGAATATCCAGCTCGGCTTTGTCCGCCGCCGCCATTATTTTGTCGCGAGGCCCGACGAGGGTGGGAATAATGAGCTGCTGTTTCGCCGATGCGACCGCGCCGCGGATCGAGCTATCATCGACTGGGTGCACCACCGCGGTGTGCATAGGTTCAGGGTGATCGGCCGCGGTTAAAATCGCATGCAATTGCCCGCGCTCAGATAAACGCACTTCAGGTAAAACGGTGCGTTGACGCCGAACTTTTTTGGTGGGGGCGAGGACGCGCGCTTCCCCTTCAATCACGGTATCACCGCGTTGGTTTTCACAGCGACAGGCAAACACAATGTGGTGATGTTTTTCGTCCATTTTATCGACACGAACGGCAACGCGCAGTACATCGCCGAGCATGACAGGGGCTTTGAACGCCAGTGTTTGTCCAAGGTAGACAGTGCCGGGGCCGGGTAGTTTCGTGCCGAGTACGGTAGAAATCAGTGCCCCACCCCACATACCATGGGCAATCACTTCTTGAAAGCGACTGCTCTTAGCAAAATCATCATCCACATGAGCAGGGTTAACATCCCCCGACATGATTGCAAAAAGCTTAATGTCTTCCATGGTGAGGCGCTTTTCTAAAAACGCCTCATCGCCTAATGAAATCTCATCGTACGTCTTATTCTCGATGACTTCCTCGTTATTCGTCCCTGACATGGTGGGCTCCTCAATAATCGATCAAGTCAAAAAAGTGTGTGTTAGCCTCGTTGCGCTTAAAACCTAAGGTGATGACCAGCATCAACGTAATGGGTTAGCCCCGTCAACACACGGCCGGCATCGGCGCTAAGGTACACCACAGCATGACCAACATCTTGTACGGTTGCCAATCGCCGAAGGGGCGAGCGCGTCTCACCATCCACGGCCAAGGCTTCAAATTCTTTTAACCCCGACGCAGCACGGGTTCTGATCGGGCCGGGGGAAATAGCATGCACCCGGATCCCTTTTGGGCCTAATTCTGCTGCCAAGTAGCGGGTGGTTGACTCAAGCGCCGCTTTGACAGGCCCCATAAGGTTGTAATTATCGACGGCTTTCTCCGCCCCATAATAGGACATGTTAAACAGCGTGCCGCCATCAGACATCAGTGGCTCCGCCTGTTTCGCCATACGGATAAATGAGTGACAAGAAATATCCATCGCTAGCGAGAACCCCTCTCGCGAGCAATCGACCACGCGACCGTGTAAATCATCCAAAGGCGCAAAAGCAATTGAATGCACAACAAAATCAACCCGTCCCCATTTTTCCTTGGCACGCGCAAATAGTGCATCGAGTTGTTGATCGTCCTGCACATCACACAGCATCAGTTCTGGATCGCCCATGGCCGCTTTGAGCGGGGTCACAAATCGCTCTGCCTTGGGTGTGCCATAAGTGACCAGCACATCGGCACCCGCTTGGCTCAGCGCTTGAGCACACCCAAACGCAATGCTGTTTTCATTGGCCAGTCCGGCGACAATGCCGACTTTACCTGCAAGTGAAAAAGGATGTTCCACAATATTCTCCCTACATTGGATAACGACGCGTTCATCGCTCAGAAACCTGAGTGATTACACTAAAACAGACATCATCCACTTTAAATCAACTGTAAACCCTCAACGTAGACTTAAATCAGCGTTAGGTGCAAAAGTATAGAAGAAAAAAGGCCGAGTGACGTGCTGGATAAAAAGACAATTTTGACAATTTTTTATGACAGCCGCGCCTTGGACCACGGCGATAAGAGCTTTCACTCTAATCGGTATTCTCGTCTCACAACCAAAAACGCCACCGCGATCAGCGGTGGCGTTTTACACAAGCGAGAAGCGTAGGACTACGCCAACTCGGCCATCACACACTTGGCAAGGTCAGCGGGACGGTAGTAGACCGATTTCATCACCTTGCCTTCACGAATAAGCTTGCCGTCCACACTGACATCGGCGGCACATTTAGCGATGATGCCATCCTCTTTGGGGCTGGCAACGACGTCTATCCCTTTTTGCGCGTAAAACGCTTGGGTATCGGCAAACTCTTGTTGATTGCGACAGACTTTACTCATATTGCTGCTGTGCACCTCATCCCAACAGGTCACAAAATCAACACCTAGGCGCGAGGCGATTTGAAGCAAGATATCAATCATGTAGCTCACTTCGAGTTGTTCCCGGTATCCACGCGACCCCATTTGAACAGCGCGCCCCATCAGCACGTAGACACTATCAACAATAGCGTCCACTTGCTCAACCAGCGAGTCGGCTTCCGCAAGCTCTGTCATCTCTTCTACCGCCAACGCCGTGTGCAAATCATCGGCCTTGTCGTCGAGAGAGTCAGGATCATTGCAGGGCAAGTCAAAGGTGGTGCGAAAGGCTTCAATATCACGGTAAAGGTGGTCGTAGATCGCTTGATTGAGAACAGCAAATTTCATTTATAGGGCCCTTTGAGAAACAAACACGCATGCATTCATGCTGAAAGACAAGGGGCAATACAATAGCACTGCTCATCAAGACTTAAAATCGATCCTGATGATTCTTTGTCACCAGACAGCGTTAAAGCACAAATATCGCTCAAGCTTGGTGTACGCACGCCGTTAACTTCTTATACTGAACCTATGATGTCAATTGCACGCTCGGTCAAAAAGGATAGTTACTATGACCAAACATGTATCGCTCGCCACACTGTGTGTTGGCATGTTGCTGGCCACAACCGCACAAGCGCAAACCTCCCCGCTCAGTATCAGCGCTAGCGCAAGTGTCACCGACGTAAAATACGGCTCTCAAACGGAGACAGGTCACACTTGGGAAGTCAATGGCACCTTACGCGTGACAGATTATACGAGCTTATATACCGGGTATGGCGAAACCAGCGCTGACTTTGACAATGAGAATGGCACCGAAACCAAGCTGACTTCATCCTATATTCCGGTTGGGTTACAAGTTAACTTTCCCATGACAATGGGCAATATCTATCTACGCGGTGGCGGCAACTACTATCAAACTGAGTTCGGCACAGATAAAGATATTGGCTGGGGCGCCACCGGCACTGTGGGATTTGAATTACAACCCACCGTTGGCCCTAAAATGGCGTTTGAATTAACCTATGCTGATAGAGGCGACGCGGAAACCAGTTCAGTCAGTGTCGGAACCAGTGTTGGCTTTTAACGGCGTAATGTTATCGGTCACCAGCGGTAAGTGAGTGACCAATGGCCTGCTAACCCGACACGGTGCACCATCGTAATAGTACATACTGGTCGTCGCCGAGCTGACGCGAATATGGGTGAAGCTCACCGTGCTCGCGTCATCTCGGTGCATACAAACAGATAAGCTACCTAATACAGGTTCGTGGCTACGATGATACTGGATTAAGTCGTGCACGGAAGGGCTCGCGTGCAGGCTTGATGCCAATAGCGCTGAGCGGGTTCGACGCGCATCATCCGGTACCACCGCAGACGACACGACAGGTGGCACACACTCAATACGCTGTAAGGTTTGCCCATCCCAGTGCCACGCCTTTGGGACCGGGCACCCAGGTGGCGTTCCAATTGGCGAAGCGGGACGAAACACCAGCAAGTTAAACGGTGAAAAATCCGTCATTGTATGCGCAGAGACGATGTGCCCAACTTGGGTTAAGTCACGTGCTCGGGCCACGGATTTAACCAGCTGACCCCGACTACGCTTGGGCACAACAGACGACTGACCTTGATAATCATTTAACAAACAGACCAATAGTCCATACTCATTCGCCGCTATCCAGGTTCCCATCCCATCAGGATCAATCGGCATGAGCACGCGTGTCCCCGCGATTTGATAAATTTTCGGCGGTATTGCACGGCTTCGACCTCGTGCCTCATCACGGTTAAAACACAGCTCAAACCCTTGCTCCGAGGTCAACCATGTCAGCGTGCACATTGATGTTGCTCTCGCTGATAACTTGCTGTCGCGGCGGCGATGCCAATCTCTTTATCCAACACTTCGCCCAGATCGTGGGCTGCTGTGCGCATCATAGCAAAATGGTGAGTGGCATGACTGGCCACTGCAATCAATTCACGCATTATGGTTGAGGGGGTGGTCACTGTGTTGGAGGCATATAAGGTGACTTGTGTCGATACGTGTATGGACTGCTTGAGTTGTTGATTAGACAGCGTGTGCAACCAGCTGGCTATGGCTTGCCATTCAGCTTGGGCAAGCGATTTATCGGTTTCTACACGATGGCCTCGCCGGCGTGCATCTGCATCCATGACGCCACTGCCCTCTCCTTGGTGTAAGGCCCAATACATATCAAGCGCATGACGCATATGTTGGCCAATGGTGCTGGTAAACCCATCAGCCTGCATACGACTATAAGCTTCGTTCGTGACACTCGCCAGTAGCTGCTGTGCCTGATAAGCCACATCCAGGTTACCACGAATAATCGCACTATCTGCTTTGGTTAGACTCGAATGCATACCCTCACCTTAGTACATGTTGCGGCAATTTGGCGCCATCATCTTCATACAAGCAGATGTCATGCCGTTTTAGTCCGTTCCTGGGTATTGCTTCATCCAGCGCCTTTCTTGATACCAGGCGCGTAGCAACGCAAACACAGAAGGTGGTTGGTGCCCCCGCAATCGCAAGCGTGCGCCAATATGGTACAAATGCCGATATTGGTGCAGAAGTGCTCTGATGGCTTGGAAATAGCCCCCCTCACTGTCCCAAATATGCGCCGGCTCACTACTCGCGCCGTTGATCTCGACAATGCACAGCCCCTTCCCTTGTTGTAACGACGCGATATCGCGAAACTTGATATCGAAACGGCCGAAGTAAAAGCCATTAATGTCTTTGGCGATTGTATCTATTTTTGCCGTCAGCGCCGGCGTCACCCAAGCCGCCCCATCTTTAAAGATGGCACCGCGGCAGTGGCTACCCGAGAAGGCTAGCGGAATACGTACGCCAGCTGGTATTACCTCATCAAGCTGATGATGGTGGCGCTGATGATAAAGATGTCCACGCACAGAGGCGGCATCATGGTGTTGGATAAGCGCGGCTAAGGTGCGCCTACCATCACCGATCACAGCGGGCAAGTATTTCAACCCGAGGGAAAATATTTGCCCCCTTTCCTCACCGGGATAGCGAATATAGAAAACCCCCGCTTCCGCGTCGTAAGGTGCCAATGCTTGGAAAATAATGTCTCTGTCGGGTGGAAATGTGCGGATATAGGCGAAGAGCTTTTTTTCCGTATCAATGCGCTGAACACCAGCCCCTCGACAGCCTTTGTCCGGCTTAGCCACCAGCGGCATAGTGATACCTGCCTTCGCAAGTTCGGCAAGTAGCGTTTTTTTAATGCTGGGGGTGATGGCATTGGGCCGCGTCCATCGCCAATAGGCAGCGATGTATGGTTGCGCCGTGTCGCCCGCTTGAGCAAACACCTCTGATTTAGCCTCACCCACCATTCCAGAAAGGGAGATGCCTGGGTTGGCAATCAATGACAATGTCAAACTGCGATAGTAGAGGCCAAGCCCGATTGATTGAACCACGACGGGCGTGTAGAAACACCACGCCGGCAGAAACTCAAACCAGCCCAACGGCCGTGACACAGGGTAATTGGGCATGCCAGCTTGACCGATGAGCATCATCGAGGGCTTTGTCATACCGATCCTTTTGCGGGGGTTAACAATGCGCGACGACGAAGAAAACGATTCATCAGCACCAACGCGATAACCGCAATAGCAAAGGCCCACCCAGTGAGCTGTTTCTCTGCTAGCCATTCACTGTGCTCAATGGTGAATGCCCCCCAAAAGATCACGCCTGTCCAACAGGCGGTGGCAACCCCCACGGACAATAAAAACGTACGAAACGGGATAAAAAGAAACCCACTGAGGCTGTAGGTGACCGTTCTAAGCCCGGGAATAAAGCGTATAAGAAACAGGTTTAAAAAAGCATGCCGACGCAACAAGTGGCGCGCGTCACGGACGCCTTTTAGCATTAACAGACGGGCACGTAAACGCCGGTAGCGTCGCGCGTACCGGCCCAGTAAGAATAGCGCGATATCACCACTGGCAATACCAATAAAGATAGCCAGTAACGCCATAGGCCAGGCTAATACCGCTTGAACAGCAACAAAAGCAGCCAGCGCGATCGCACCATCTTCAAAGACATACGAAGCAAATATAATCACAAAAAATAAACCCAGTGACGGTAAGGTCGCCAAACTGGGTATTATGTTCTCAACCATTGGCTTTCTCCTCCTAATTAATCATAGACAGAGGAAAACCCAAGTTACTTACAAATTGATGAAAAAACGCGGTTACATCCCCCCCGCCACATCAAATAAGCTGCCTGTCGAGTACGAGGCATTATCAGATAATAACCAAGCAATCATTTCGGCCACTTCAAGGGTAGAGCCACCACGCCCGAGTGGAATGTTATCCGCTACGCGGGCGACACGATCCGGCTCACCGCCTGCGGCATGCATATCCGTATCGATGGGTCCTGGCCGTACCGCATTCACACGAATACCTTCACGCCCCACCTCTTTAGCGAGCCCCATGGTCAAAGTATCAAGGGCAGCTTTGGTGGCTGCGTAGTCAACATATTCATTGGGCGATCCGGTTTTTACCGCTGCGGAAGATACGTTGACAATCGCGCCACCGTTCCCGCCGCGGGACTGCGCCATGCGGTGTACCGCTTCGCGGCAACACAAAAAGGCACTGGTGACATTCGCTTGGAACATCGCGTTGATCCGCTCGGCATCCATACTGCTCACCGCCGACTGTGGCAACATGATCCCTGCGTTGTTAACCAGTGCAGTGATATTTCCCAAACGGTTGTCTGCTTCGCTAAATAAGCGCTTCACGCCCTCTTCGCTCGACACATCCGCCTGAACCGCAATGGCATTGACACCAATCGCTTGAAGTTCATCAACAAGCGCAAAAGCAGATTCACTGTTGCTCAGATAATTGATGCAAATGGCATAGCCACGCTGTGCCAATAGTTTTGCCGTCTCACGGCCAATGCCGCCACTTGCCCCGGTTACAATCGCAACTGGATTCATTGCTACTCCTTTTCGCTTAATCCGCCGATACCGGTGGATAATACCCCATTCTCACTGCGCCCCAATGTTGACCTGCAACGAAAAGAGGGACAGAGAGATCATGCATTACCTCACCGGTATCGCGCTTGTAGGTCTGCAGCAACATGGTATCAGTATGTTGACCGCAACGCCTACCTGTTCGGTCATCAAATAAGCGTTTAGTCCGGTTTCCGGTGATATCTTGCGCATAATCGCCGGTGAGAGGCTGGCAAAAGCGCTGATTATGCGTGGGGACGTAGCCATGGTTGTCATTGGCAATTACATAAACAATGTTCTCATCAGCTTCAAGAATCGGCTCTTGAATAGGCGGTAAGATCCGATCACACAAGCTATCAAATCGGGTGGTATATTTTTTAGGATCGGTATTCGCGATCGGCTGGTAGTGGCGATCAAACAAATCACTTTTACTGATCTCACCCTGCTCGATGGCTTGTGCAAACGCCACCTCTATGCGATCGCGACATAAACTGGCCGCTTTGAAAAAGCGTTGATGCGGGCTCGCCTCAGACAGCTCGGCAAAAACGGCATTGGTTTTTTCGGTGGTTTCCATCAAGCCTTCCGCTTCTTGGCTCAGCGCAATCACCTGGTTATCACTGTCTTTCAATCCAGTCCGCACTTGGGTCAATGCTGAAGCAATTTGCTTGAGGCTTGCACTGTTTTGTGACGATCCATCCGCCATTTGTCTCACGGCGGCTTCAACCTGATCGGCTCTGGACGAGAGGTCGGTTAAAATCTCTCCCCCTCTTTCAACATTCAACGTCCCTGACTCGACATCCGATGACAGCGTTTGAATATGGGTCATCACATTACTCGACTCTGTCATGATCTGTTTTATGATTTCCGCGACTTCACTGGTGCTTTGTGACGTACGCTGAGCAAGCTGACGCACTTCGTCGGCCACCACCGCAAAGCCACGCCCTTGCTCTCCCGCTCGTGCTGCTTCAATGGCGGCATTCAACGCCAATAGGTTCGTTTGCTCTGCAATCGCATCAATGACTTGTGCGACATCACTCACTTTATTGACGTTAGCGTCTAGCGCTTTAATACGTGCCACTGTTTCAGCCGTTTTTTGGTTAATATCACGCATTTCCTCAATGGAGTCCGTGAGCTTATCGGCACCTTCCAAGCTCAGATCTCGCATGCGCGTCACTTGCTCAACAGACGCTGCCTGCGCTTGGCAGGTATCAGCCAACGTCTGTTCGATATGCTGTGCCGTCTCGGTCACTTCCACCACCGCAGAAAATTGGTCGGTTAGTCGCGTTTTCAATATATCTGAGCGATGCGAGACTTCCGCCGCATTCATGGCGTTCATAGTGGCGCGCGTTGCTAATCGTCCAACCGTCTCCATCGGTAGCGTTTGGGTTTCCTCCTCAATATCCTGCCTCGATACCTCCTTGGGTGTCGACGCGTACACCCTCATTGCCAACACAGTCACGAGCGCTTGACAAGCCAGTAGCCCCGCCACGCCATAAAACTGCTCGGAAAAAAAGCGCCCACTCACCAACACTAACAGTGCCAACGTGGTGCCTATGGCAACCCAAAACCATGATTGTTTGTTCATTGCATTCCCTGTCATCGAACCACCTTTGTTCCTCACTGAACCCATTTTATCCAACGTCATGGCATGCGGTCGTATCACGACACACAGAACGGCCACGCTTTATTTATTGATGCCATGCTTCATGCCTAATCGCGGTGAAAGTGATCAAATTTCGACTAAAGCACTAGATCGAACACGCTTGTAACCAAACCATTCTAGGCCCCAGCTACTACTTAATAAGGCGCGACATAAATCAGCACCGGCACAAATAGCGGAAACGCAATAAACGTCGTTAATTCTTAGGAAAAATGCGCTAAGCTACGGCTAGGTCATTGTAAGTAATGGGAGAGCCATGCTCCGCGGTCAACGAGTGCGTCAGGCGATTCACGCCTTTTTGGTATTGATGACAACTAGCTTCTCGCTGGTGTGCTTTTCTTTAGCTGTCATTCCTGAAAGCGAAGAGTTTGCCGTAATCTGGTATGTCTCAGCGGCCGGCGCATTCGGGTTTAGCTGTTTTCCTCGTTACGCGAGACTCTTCGCCGCCGTCGGTTTTTTTGTTGGTGTTTACTGTGCAGACACACTCATGGGGATTTCCGCGTCGCTCAGTGCCAGTATGGCCGCCGTCAACACCGCGACGGCAAGCATCGGTTTTGGAGCTTATCGTTTAGTGCGTAAACGTTACGGTGATCCCCTCGAGAGTATGTGGCCTTTCATCCGAGGACTCGCTCCCACTCTCTTTTTGAGTCCGCTAGTGGGTGCGATATTTGGCGCCAGCGTTCAATCAGCGGGCACCAACCAACCCTTCGATTATCTTCTACTTCGCTGGTTTATTAGTGAGTTTGTCGGTTTTGTCGCCTTATTCCCTTTATTGCTAGTTATTAAAAAGCATCTCAACCATGGATTTGATGAGCCATTAACAAGGCAAGGCACATTTGGGACCTCTTTGATCACCCTATTTGTAGGTGCATTCCTTGTTATCATCCTCTTACTGACTCTTTCCCCTCATCCGTTTTTAGTACTGACTGCCCTATTTGTATTGGCCGCAACGTTGCAAAACCGCTTGATTGGCTTAGGCTGCATCGCACTGACTCTCTTGAGCTTTGACATTTTGTCTGCCCTTGGCGCACTCACATTTCAAGTGAGCGCGGACCAAAAGGCTTCACTGTCTCGGATGGCAATGGCAGCCGCGGCCATGGGCACCGGCGTGGTGATGACACAGCTGGCATATAGCTATCGCCGTCATCAGCGGCATCACATTGAGCAGCACTCGCTGCTCACGCAAGCCATGCACAACTCTTTGATTGGGATGGCGATACTTGATCCCAGAGGTATCATCCAAGATGCCAATGCCAGTTTGGCGCAGTTTTTTGGCTGCGAGCGCCACGTGCTACTCGGCTCGCATGTGTCTTTGTTCACACGAGAACAAGACCAATCGTCGCTGAGGGATTATTTTAATGATCTGATCATGGGCCATTCTGACAATAAGCGATTGGAAAAACGCTTTGTGCGCGTGGATGGGGAGATAGTATGGGGACGCCTCTCCGTCACCGCGGTGCGGGATAAACACGCTGGGCATGTCACTCACTTAATCAGCCAAGTCGAAGATATTAACGCCCTCAAAGCAGCACAGCGGGAACAAAAACGTTGGCTTGAGCGTTGGCGTTTTGCCCTCGATATCAACAAACTTGCCGTCTTTGAGCTCAACGTTGATACGGGCGCACTCTTGTTTTCTGGGTGGTCAGCGCCTTTGCTCGGCATCAATGCCAAACAGATACGCACCTACCAAGACTGGGTCAGTCGCATACATCCAGATGATCGCGCCGCCTGGGAGCAATCTATGCGCCTGCTGGTCGACAAACACACCGATWGGATGGTGGAGGTATTCCGGTTTAAAAATGATGCGAACGCCTATCGCTATCTGCGTCAATCGTCGGCACGGCAAACGGGGGAAGAAGCCGAAACCGTCTTGAGTACCGTGATTGACATCACTGAGCAGTATCTAACTAACCGGCAAACAGACACCTTACGCCGCCGCCTAGAAGCCGCGACAAAAGCGGCCAATATTGGTATTTGGGAGTATCACGTTAACGAAGACAGGCTAGAGTGGGACGCACAAATGTACCGCCTCTATGATGTCCCCGAGGCCGAAGGCAGTGAAACACTCGCCACCTGGCAGCAACGTCTTCATCCAGATGATGCAGAGACGATCAACCAAACACTCCAGGACGCGCTTACGCATCATCAACGGCTCGATACCCAATTTCGTATCATTGATAGCCAAGGACGCATTCGCTACATCCGTGCTCTCGCCAGCTTACAAATAGACGATAATGGCAACACGGTACGGATGATCGGCGCCAATTGGGACAATACCGAAATCAACGAGCTTAACCACGCACTGGCCCAAGAGCGTGAACAGCTGGATGTGGTGATGAACTCTATCAACGATGCGGTGATCACCATCGACGATCAGGGCAACTTGGCCTACCTCAACAACACCGCGCAGTGGCTTGTTGCCAATGATAGCGTGCTGCCACTCGGCCAACCTGTGGACGCGGTTTTCGAGCTTTACAACAACCAGCAACGGGTGCTGCTTTCCAGTTTTAGCAGTCAACAAACAGAGACTTTTTTTGAAACCCAAATACAAGACGCCTACCAACTGGTTCTAGCGGGCGGCAAACGTGTGTATGTGTCGGTGGCTATGTCCCCACTGACCAGTAACCAAAATGGTCAACACGGGTATGTGTTTGTGTTGCGAGACGTGTCGGATGAGCATGCGCTGATGGCACAGTTAGACTACAACGCCAATCATGATTCGCTCACACAGCTACCCAATCGCCGCGCCTTTGAAACCCTGATGGAAAATCACTTGTCCCGCGAGAGTCAGTCGCCTTCCGTGCTAGCCTTTATCGATTTAGACCTTTTCAAAATCATCAATGACTCGGTCGGCCATCACGCCGGTGACGAAGTCCTATGCCAGGTATCACAAGCCTTAGCCGATAACATACGCAGTGATGATGTGGTGGCGCGTTTGGGCGGCGATGAGTTTGCGTTGCTGCTCACGCACTGCAACATGCACGACGCGAAACATACGATCGCCGACTTAATCAAACAGCTTGAACACTTGTCTTTCTCCTATGGCGAGCGCATTTTTGCCATCAGTGCCAGTGTGGGGTTAGTGGATGTGAACGATGCGACATTAACCCTCTCGGATTTGATGAGTCGCGCCGATGTGGCGATGTATGAGGCTAAATCGTCAGGGCGCGGCCAGATAGTGGATTACAACGATATCTCAGGAACCGCGCAGGGACGCCACAGTGACATGCAAATGGTGGGAAGAATTACACGGGCACTGACTGAAAACCGCTTTGCGCTCTATGGCCAACAGGTCGCCCCCGCACAAGGGCCTGTGGTTGAACACTGGTACGAGCTGTTAATACGCATGATAGATACCGACGGCCATATTATGAATCCGGGGGAATTWATTCCTGCTGCCGAAGCCTTTGGTTACATTCGCGATATCGATGGCTGGGTAGTGAACTATGTGCTCAATACGCGCGCCGCGGAGTTGGCAGAGTCAGGACTCAGGTTCAACATCAACCTCTCAGCAAACTCAATCAGTGACCCAAAATTTCAGGCACAACTCAAACAGCTATTAAGCGCTTCTGTCCTTCCTGCCGAGCGACTGTGTTTTGAGATCACTGAATCAGCACTCATTAGTCATTTAAACACAGCCGTCTCTTTTATCGACGAACTACGCCACCATGGCGCGCATGTCGCGCTGGATGATTTTGGTGCCGGTCTCTGCTCGTTTCATTACTTAAAGCTGTTCAATGTGGATGTGGTTAAAGTTGATGGCCAATTTGTGGCTAACCTGACCGACCGAGAAAACAAAATCGATCGCGTCATACTGGAGTCCATTGTCAGCATTTGTGACACCATGGGTTACAAAACGGTCGCGGAATGGGTCTCCGACGAAGAAAAACTTGCCTGCGTACAAGAAATTGGCATTAACTACGTGCAAGGGTTTCTTATCGACTACCCAACACCGCTTGATACACTGCTTGCCACGCATACCCTCACACCGCCGAGTCACTGACGGTGCCCGACGACCACCGACTACTGTTTGACTCATTCACCTAATACGCAGTGGCGATGGTGGTTGCACACGTCCAATAAAAAAGGCAATTTAGAGGTTTTGCTTGGACGGCTACCTCATGAACCGATATACGCTGGCCGGATGCGGCGCCATCATGCTTTGGAGCAGCAATGTCGCCTTTATCCGTCATGTCACCGAACTGCTTGGGCCACTCGGTGGGGCAGCGGCGATCTATACGCTTGCCTCTCTTTGTTTGATTGTCGTCGTCGGCCTCCCCAAACTCAACACCTTCCCGCGCCAATATTTGCTGATTGGCGGCGTTTTATTTGTCGTGTATGAATTGTGCTTAGCGCTCTCACTGGCTTGGGCGAATACCCGCACCCAAGCGATCGAAATGGGGGTGATCAACTACCTCTGGCCGTGCTTAACTGTCTTGTTTTCGGTTATTTTGACCCGTCAGAAAGTAAGCCTGTGGCTCTATCCTGCGTTAGTCGTCGCCTTTATGGGCGTGGTGTGGACAGTAGGAGGCAAGCAAGGCGTATCTTGGTCTCACCTTGTGGCCAACATTCAGTCGAACCCGGTTAGCTATATATTGGCGTTTAGCGGTGCGATTATTTGGGCGATTTACTGTAACCTCACCAAGATGCGCGCGCAGGGTAAGAACGGGATCACCTGGTTTTTCTGTGCCACCGCGGTCACTTTGTGGGTGGGCTATCTCGCCTCTGACGCACCCGCCATGCATCTTTCATGGCAAACCAGCGGCTATGTGCTGCTCGCTGGACTCGCCATGGGAGGCGGTTATGGGCTGTGGAATATAGGTATTCTCAAGGGCAATTTGATGGTCTTGGCCACCCTATCCTATTTCATCCCTATTTTGTCGACCTTATTGTCGGCCGTGTTACTTTCGACTTCGTTGACGCTCACCTTTTGGCAAGGCGTGGCCATGGTCACATTTGGCTCACTGGCCAGCTGGTGGCTAACGCGTGAGCCCGTAAAAGCCGCCAATGAACAACTCCCACTAAACGCTGCGCGTTTTGACGGAGTTTCAAAAAGAAAGCCTAAGCTGCCTCTTTAGGCTGGTTCCCAGCCTGAATACCTAACGCCCAGTTTAAATTAACTTGCGCACTGGCTACATCTCGGGGCTTCTCACAGCCACAATCGCATGAGTGCCAGCGATCAGTTAAGGTTTTTTTCTTCTTAGCTCCGCAGTCTGGGCAGGTTTGACTTGGCTTAACTTGCTTTGTTGGTACTTCAACGTATTCGCTACCAGCTTCTTCCGCTTTATAGGACAGCAAATTAAGAGTCATGGCTGGCGCGGTATTCAGGGTTTCCCGATTCAAGCCAGCCTTTTGTTTTACGTTCTTCCCATGCTTCTCAGCAGTCCCTTTGGCGGTGCTGGTCATGTTCTTAACGGTTAGTTTTTCAGTGGCAATTAATGCCGCCACTTTCACTAATTTTGTAGTTTCTTTATGAGTAAAATCGAGTCGTTGACGGGCGATTTTTTGGTGCAATTTAGCAATTCTGTGCTTCAGTTTGCGATGGGCGCGAGTCCCCCTTTTTGCTAACGCAAGGTCGCGTTGCAAAGAAGCTAATCGCTCTTTGCTGTTTCTCAGGTAGCGAGGGTTTTCGACTTGCTCAAAATGACCATCTTGATCGATGGTTGAAAAATAATGAGAAACACCCCAATCAAGACCAATGGCTTTAGTGCCACACTGTCTTTCAATGGAATCGTATTCCATTGAAACCGAGATAAACCACTCACCATTCTTGCGAATGATCTCGGCAGTTTTTGGCTTACCGCCAGCGTTTCTGGCTTTGCCTCGGATCTTAACGATGCCGACATTAGCCAGATAAACTGCGCCATGTTTTTTCTCTTTTAGGTGAAGTTTCCATCCATCACCATGCGCTTTGTAACCCCAGCCTTTAAATCGTTGAAATGGCTTAAATCGTGGAAAGCCAGCTTTCTTATCGCCTTTCTTCAATCGACGAAAAAATCCGTCAAAAGCCAATGCAACACGCTTTAAAGTGACCTGCTCGCTCTGAGCGTTGGCATTGAAAATGCCATGCGCTTTGCGAGTGTTGCGCCAGAGAGTATTAATTTTGCACTGCTCTGAAAAGCTAAGGCCATAATCAGAATTGCGGTAAGTTTCGATGCGATCACGTAAAGCCCAGTTGTACAACTGGTGATGATGCACAAACAAATCCATCAGCGACTCTTCTTGAGAAGCCGATGGTTTCAGTTTGTATGTGACTTTACGGATTGCTTTTTTCATACAAATGATTATATTTAGTTGTTATGAAAAAACAAGCTCTAAACACGCTTTATCACAGCGTTTATAACATTCACTACCATTTGGTTCTTGTGACTAAATATCGCCGTCATTGTATCACGCCAGAGGTTGCTGCGTACTTAGAGTCTCAGTATAAAAGATTACTGGAAGCTTGGGATTGTGAACTCTTGGAGTGCAACGGTGAACCAGATCATCTTCACCTTTTGATTTCTGCGAACCCCAAAATACAACCAAGCAAAATGGTGAACAGCTTAAAAACTTCCACATCAAGACTTGTTAGAAAGAAGTTTTCTGAGTACTTGGGTAAGTTTTACTGGAAGCCAGTTTTTTACAGCAGAAGTTATTGTCTGGTTAGTTGCGGAGGTGCGCCACTTGAGATCGTGAAGCAATACCTAGATCAGCAAGAAGGGTTTGATTAAAGCCACCACTTCGTGGTGGTGCGCCTTTCACCACCACCTAAATTAATTTCGCTTAGGCTCATTATATTTAGATGGAGCACTTGGCGCTTTCGGGTAGACGTCAACAAGTGAGCGCTCAATGACGCCTGAACGCCCTCATTATATGAGGCGTGGCGGCGAGATGACACAGGCGACTAGCCGCGAGTGGCGGCTAGTCGCCCAGAAAGTTAGGACTCGATGGCGGCCATCGACGGGGACGGCGTCGCGACGCCATAATACAGACAAATGCGCTGCCCGTTTATCTCCTCCACTTCAAAATCAATCTCGTAAATCYGCTCCATGATGGGTTTAGTCACCACATCTTTTACTCGACCACTGGCAACAACCTCACCCGCTTTCATCGCAATCATGTTATCGGCATAACACGCACTAAAATTAATATCGTGCATCACGACCACGACCGCCTTATTGTATCGGTGTGCCAACTCTCGTACCGTTTTCATGATCGCCACAGAATGACGAATATCGAGATTGTTGAGTGGCTCGTCGAGGAAAACATAGTCAGTGTTTTGCGCGACCACCATGGCAATGAATGCCATTTGCCGTTGGCCACCACTGAGCTGATCAATAAAGCGATCTTGCAACTCTGTTAGCCCCAGCTGCGCTAACGCATCGTCAATCATGGCATTGTCTTGTTCGGATAGCCGCCCTTTGGAATGGGGAAAGCGTCCAAACGCCACCAGTTCACGCACCCGGAAGCGCATATTGACGTTGTTTGCTTGACGCAACACGGCCAGCCTTTTTGCTAATGCCTCATTGCTCCATTCACTGAGCGGTTTATCGCCAATCAAGACTTCACCCGCATCACTGTCTGTCAGCCGGCTCGCCATCGACAGCAGCGTACTTTTCCCCGCCCCGTTAGGGCCGATGATAGCGGTCACTTTACCGAGAGGAAACAGAGCACTGGCTTGATTCACCACCTGTGCTTGGCCGTAAGCTTTCGATAATCCAATTAATTCAATCATAATGTTAAAACTTGTTTTTCGTCAGGAGATACAAAAAGTAAGCCCCACCGACAAAGTTAATGATCACACTCACCGTGGTCTCAAACCCAAACCATTGCTCGACAACATACTGGCCACTTAACAACAAAAATGCCGCCAACACACTCGTGGCCACAATTAAAAATCGATGCTCATAACTGACAAACATTTGCCGCGCAAGGCTCACCACAACCAAACCAAAAAAGAGCACCGGCCCGACCAAAGCGGTTGATAAGGCAATCATCACCGCAATCACCATCATTACCTTTAGGGTGAGTCGACGTGTATCGATGCCAAGGCTGGTCGCGTTATCCTCACCCAACAAGCACACATCAAGCTGATTGCTCAATCGATAGAGCACCAGCAAACAGGCAGCGAGTACCGGCACACTGACATAGACCAGTTCACGGTTGGCATTATTGAAACTGGCGAACATCGCATCTTGCAATACAGCGAACTCACTCGGGTCAACCAACAAGGTAAAAAACTGACTGATACTGCCAAATACGCTACCTAGCACGATACCAATCAACAGCAGGGTGTAGATGTTGGCGCGATGGCGACGAAAGTAAAGTGTGAACAACACAGTCGCGCTGATCGTCATTAGCACCACACTGGCGGTAAAGTTCGCGTAAGCATTGATCAGCAATACGCTACTTGAGCCGAATACCACCAATAAAACGGTTTGCAAAAGGACGTATAAACTATCGAAGCCCAGAATCGAAGGCGTCAAAATCCGATTGTTGGTGATGGTTTGAAACACCAGCGAAGAAGCCGAGATCGCCACGGCAGCGAGCGTAATAGCTAAGACCTTAGGGGTTCGTCGTGAAAGAAAATACGCGTAATTATCCGCCGTTAATCCATGCCCTAAAAAGTACCCTGCTACGAGCACCACACCCATTGCGACAAGAGAGAGCTTGATACCATCACGCATTGGCTTTGTCCCTCATCACCAGATAGATAAACACCGCACCGCCTAAGATAGAAATAATCATCGCGATCGGGACTTCATAGGGGAAGATAATGACGCGGCCCAGAATGTCGCAGCTCAGCACCAACACCACGCCCCAAAAGGCTGTCCAAGGTAGGTTACGTTTAATGTTATCGCCCATAAAAAGCGAGACAACATTAGGCACAWTTAAGCCAAGGAAAGGGATAACGCCGACAATCATCACCACAGCGGAAGACAACAACGCAACCACCATGACACCAAATAGCACCACCTTTTGATAATCAAGGCCGATGTTTTTGGCAAAGCTTTCACCAATACTGGCGGCGCTGAATTGGCTGGCATACGCATAGGCGATACCACATACTGGAATAGCCACAAAAAGCACTTCGTAATTTCCCGCCAGCACCGACGAAAAGTTGGCGACCGTCCACGCTTGCAAGGTTTGAATCAGATCGTACTTATAAGCTAAAAACTGGGTCAGCGAAGAGACCACATTGCCGTACATGATCCCTATCAAGGGAACCAGCACGGTATTCTTAAACTTCAGACGTTGGAGAAAGTGGACGAACAACCAGGTGCCGGCCATTGCCATTCCCACAATAACGGACAGATCCAGCCATTGGCTGGCCCCCCCAAACATAACCAACGTCAGTACATAACCCAGCAGCGCACAATCAATGGTGCCCGTGGTATCAGGCGCGGCAAAGCGGTTTTGGCATATCTGCTGCATGATGAGTCCAGCCACACTTAAGCCCGCACCAGCCAGACAAATAGCCAGTAAACGAGGAATACGGCTGGTGGTAAAAATCGTCCACGCTTCTGGGTCGCCCGCCCATAAGCTCGCGAGGGACACATGCGCCACACCAATGGATATCGACAAGATCGCCAACACCACAAGGACAGGAATAGAAAGATACTTCACAGAATCACTACCGTTGAGGTCTAGAACCACAAAGACCCAGGTCCAGCCTGGGTCTGCTTGTTTGTCGTATGATGATTAAAGCACGCGGTTTACATCATCAATCATCTTATCCATCGCCGTCATGCCAGCCATAGTGATGTACCAAGCGGTTGGGTCGAGATAGCTGATACGTTGCTGTTGGTGAGCTTGCGTTTTATTGACCAAAGGATTGTCAAAACGCGCTTTCGCCTTGCCTTCACCTTCCCCAATCGCCTGCTCACGATCAAGGACTAATAAGACATCTGGGTTGGCGTCAGCAATATATTCGAATGAAATCAAGTTACCGTGTGAGCCGGCGACTTCCACATCGTCGCTTGTCGCTGGCTTTAAGCCTAGCTCATCAAACACCATACCAAAACGACTATTCTCGCCAAACATCGCCACTTTACTACCGTTACTCATGACCATCAGCGCGTTAAAGTTGTCCGCCACCGCTTTCTCATGCGTCTGCGCAATTTTGCTGCTCATTTGCTCAATAATTGCGTCGACTTTATCTTGCTTATTAAACACTTCGCCAAGCATGCGCCAGTTGGCTTGCACACTTTGCCAATAGTGCTCGTAGTCGGCTTTAAACATGATAGTCGGCGCAATTTCCTCTAACTCGCCCATGAGCGATGCCATACGCGCTTCCGCAATGATCAAATCAGGCTTTGCGGTAAAAATGGCTTCATAGTCAGGCTCTTTCACCGTCCCGACCGCAACATATTTATCGTCTTGATAGGTTTTAGCGAGATAATCCGGCATTAAGGACTTCACCACGCCAACAGGCTCAACGCCAAGACGATCGAGTACATCTAAACTGCCTTGCCCCAAGACAACGACGCGTTGTGGTACGCCGTCGATTTCAACCGTGCCCATCGCATGGGTGATTGTTTTCGCCGCAGCATGGCCGCTTAGCACTAAGGAAACAGTAAGAAAAATAAATTGAAAAAATGAACGAAAAGCTTGCATAGCCCTTTCCTCGTAAAAATCGGTGGAGGAATGCTAACGCAGTTGAATAATTAAGTCACGAATAGAAGTGAGAATTATTCATATTTATAATGTTATTGATCAAGCGCATGGCATGAGGCGATAGGTTTTGCACGCACAAACCAGTCATCATGTCTTGCATTCAAGCATACCAACGACGCTTACCAAAACTGTTTTGATCTTGCGCAAAAAAACCGCAATTGAGTCGACGACATGCGGACAATGCGTCACTAGCACGCGTTATAGAAACGAAAAAACCGCGCGACTTGCGCAAAACGCAAGCGATTGCATCGACACTATCAACATATTTAGTAATCATTAAGGGTTTTACGCGCTAATATGGGGATAGTTGTGATCAGGATCGCGCGTAAATGCGCACGGGTTACATACACTGGGCCCATCTCATGCGGAACCACTTAAAAGACAATAAAGACAGCTATGACTGTCGCAATTTAGGTACCGATTTGAGCTGGACTGCACCTAACTAGATGTTTGAGGGTTATAATGAACGAAATTTTACTTGCGGTCGTCGCTGGTGCCATCGTTGGCTTTTTCTTCAGCGCGATCAAGTTACCATTGCCTGCTCCCCCGGTCATTTCTGGGATCATGGGCATTGTTGGTATCTACCTTGGCGGCATGGCTTACCAAGCCGTGATCGAACGCTTTTTCTCTTAACTAAAGATAATTGGAGCACACTATGGCTACCCCACATATTAATGCTGTAGACGGCGCATTTGCTGAAACTGTCCTCATGCCTGGTGATCCGCTGCGTGCGCAGTACATTGCCGAAAACTTTCTCGAGAACGCGGAGCGCGTAACCGACGTGCGTAACATGTTCGGCTACAC
>NZ_MUET01000039.1:0-27540 GCF_001995685.1 Salinivibrio sp. IB282
CTTTCACTGTATCATCATCAACGGGCGTGATAGTACACGATATATCGTGTTGACGGTATCGGGTTTTTACCGTGCAACGGCGAGTCTCAGTCACAATCTCGCGATCGACCCAGTGTAATTGCGCTGCGATGAGTCCTTCTGAATAGAGTCGAGGATGATCATGGCCTTGACCGACGAGCAATACATTACGCGCAACGTCCTTATCGACCACATACCAAGGCGCTTCGCTACCGTTGCCACCTTTAAGACCGCCAATGCCTAAGCCTTTGCGCTGACCCAAAGTGTGGTACATCAACCCTTGGTGCTCACCAATCACGTCGCCCTCAGTGGTTTCGATAGGGCCGGGCTGTGCGGGTAAGTACTGCGACAAAAAGTCAGTGAACTTACGCTCGCCGATAAAGCAAATGCCGGTTGAATCTTTTTTCTTCGCCGTCACCAAACCTTGCTCTTCCGCGATTTGGCGTACCTGCGGTTTTTCTAAATCGCCCACAGGGAACAGGCTGCGTGCCACTTGATCATGGCTAAGCGTGTACAAGAAATAGCTTTGGTCTTTGTTATTGTCTAAGCCGCGCAGCATTTGCGCTTTTTCGCCGTTTTCAGGGAAGGTGCGACGGACATAATGTCCCATGGCAATATAATCGGCATCCAGCACTTCGTCGGCAAACTCGAGAAACGCCTTAAATTTTATTTCTTTATTGCAGAGAATATCAGGGTTGGGCGTGCGACCCGCTTTGTATTCGGTTAGGAAGTGCTCGAAGACGTTGTCCCAGTACTCAGCGGCAAAGTTAATGGTGTGCAGCTCGATGCCAAGCTTGTCACACACATCTTGCGCATCGGCCAAGTCTTCTGCAGCAGAGCAATACTCCTCGTTGTCATCCTCTTCCCAGTTTTTCATAAACAGGCCTTCTACCTGATAACCCTGTTGTTTCAACAAGTAGGCAGAAACGGAGGAATCAACACCGCCGGACATTCCGACAATCACTTTTTTGCTGCTGTTATCTGACATGGTGATCACAAATGCTGCTATCAATAAACGGACGCTGAGTTTAACAGAATCAAATCGCCGGATACAGATGTGATAGGGCTCACACGTTAACCGTTATCCAAAGTGGGGAGATGGTTGCGTGGCCTGTGACCGAGGCGGCATATGTCAATACTATTAATACTTGGGATTGGGTGCCGCGCAAAGACCCTCCGCGCCATGGATGGCGCGGCGGAGCCTCCAGGGATGGATTCACGGCGTGTCTATGCGTGGTATCCAATCTCAGAGCGGTGACGAAAGTTGCTGTGGAAGCTTGGCTTTATCGAGCCTTTTTCAACGGTGCGCGCTTGGACGAGCGAGTGCGTCGGCGTGGTGCTTTCCCTTTAGCGCCTTTGGATTTAGGGGTGAACTGCTCGAAGCCTTTCGGGGGCGCAACCTCACGCCACTGGCCCGGTTGCAAATCATCCAGCTGCCATGGGCCGAGTTGGGCGCGAATCAAGCGCAATGTCGGGTGGCCGATGTGCGCGGTCATCCGGCGTACTTGCCGATTTCGCCCCTCTTGTAGCACCACCTCTAACCAAGTGGTGGGAATGTTAGCGCGATAACGCACCGGAGGGTGGCGTTCCCATACGGTGGGCGGGGCGATCTTGGCGACATCGGCGGGCAGCGTCAGACCATCTTTCAGTTCAACACCGTCACAGAGCGCCTGAATCGCCTCATCGCTGGGCTCGCCTTCGACTTGTACCCAATAGGTTTTGGGAGACTTGGATGAAGGTTGGGTGAGTCTGGCTTGTAAGGCGCCATTATTGGTGAGCACCAGTAAGCCCTCGCTGTCTTTGTCGAGCCGACCGGCCGGGTACACGTCTTTCACCGAGACAATGTCGGCCAGTGTACTGTCACTGGGCTCGCCACTAAACTGGGTCAACATGTTATAAGGTTTGTTAACAAGTATCACTTTGGTGGCGACGGTGGCCGCTCGGGGGGCCTTTCCGCCTTTGGCCGATGGAGCTTGGGTGTTTGAAACAGCCTTTGACGCTGGCTGGGGGCGGGCTTTATATGGCATGGGGGCTGTCAAATAGATTAAACGGCAAATGAGACTTCCGTATTATACACGTAATAATCTGTTTGGCGTGTTGTATGAATTCGAGTATCCTCAACTCGCATCTTACACAAAGATAACAAATGGACGCTAGGAGATTAAAATGGAAAGTAAAGTAGTTGTACCGGCGGAAGGTCAGAAGATCACACTCGACGGCACAAAACTGGTAGTCCCTAACCACCCTGTGATCCCTTACATTGAAGGGGATGGCATCGGGATGGATGTTAGCCCTGCAATGATCAAAGTTGTTGATGCAGCTGTTGCTAAAGCCTATAACGGTGAGCGTAAGATTTCATGGATGGAAATCTATACTGGTGAGAAGTCTACCAAGGTATATGGTGACGATCAGTGGCTGCCAGCTGAAACTCTCGACTTTATTCGCGAATACAAAGTGGCTATCAAAGGGCCACTGACGACCCCAGTGGGCGGTGGTATTCGCTCATTGAACGTGGCGCTTCGTCAAGAGCTCGACCTTTATATCTGTGCGCGTCCGGTACGTTACTTCACTGGCGTTCCTAGCCCACTGAAAAAGCCAGAAGACACGGACATGGTGATCTTCCGCGAAAACTCAGAAGACATCTACGCGGGTGTTGAGTTTAAGGCAGGCACTGCCGAAGCGGATAAAGTGATCAAGTTCCTGCGTGAAGAAATGGGTGCCAACAAAATCCGTTTCCCTGAGCAGTGTGGTGTAGGCATTAAGCCAATCTCAGAAGAAGGCACCAAGCGTCTGGTTCGCGCCGCTATCGAGTACACCATCGATAACGACCGTGACTCGCTGACTATCGTCCACAAAGGTAACATCATGAAGTTTACCGAAGGGGCGTTTAAAGATTGGGCATACGAAGTAGCCAATAAAGAGTTTGGTGCCGAGTTGCTTGATGGCGGTCCGTGGATGACGATGAAAAATCCAAAAACCGGTAAAGAGATCATCATCAAAGATTCCATCGCGGATGCCTTCTTGCAGCAAATTCTGCTGCGTCCTGCGGAATATGACGTGATTGCCACCATGAACTTGAATGGTGATTACGTATCTGATGCCTTGGCCGCACAGGTTGGTGGTATTGGTATCGCCCCAGGTGCCAACATTGGTGACGGCGTGGCGCTGTTTGAAGCGACCCATGGCACGGCGCCAAAATACGCCGGTCAAGACAAGGTGAACCCAGGCTCACTCATTCTTTCAGCTGAAATGATGCTGCGTCATATGGGCTGGTTTGAAGCGGCTGACTTGGTGATCAAGTCAATGGAGAACACCATCGCTAACAAAACAGTGACGTATGACTTCGAGCGCCAAATGGAAGGGGCAAGCCTCCGTAAGTGCTCTGAGTTTGCTGACGAGATGGTCAAGCAAATGTAATCACTGCCTATCAGTGAAGACCAAACCCGGCTCAGTTAGCCGGGTTTTTTAGTTGTAGCAGAGGGGATAATCCACTTGGGCTATCAGTTTATATCCTCCCACGACAACGCGGTGCCTTTGGTTAACGCGCGTGTCGCGCGTTTTCCGAGCACCGCATCATAGTGTTTCGGCGCCAACCCAAAGCCAGGACGAATACTGCGCACATTATCGGGCGTGAGTGGCTCACCGGGCGCGATATCCTCACAGACATACAAAGAGCGCCTAAATTGACGGTTGCTCGACTCGGCCTCTCGGGTGGTGAGGGCGCTTTCTCCTAACGCTTGCCACGCCGCGTGGGTTTGCTCGCAAAGCGCACTGAGTGCAGGTGGCGTAAGCGAGAAAGCAGCATCCGGGCCTCCCGAATTTTCAGAGAGCATCACATGTTTTTCAATCACGCACGCGCCGAGTGCCACGGCTGCGATCGCGGCGGTATTGGTCAGCGAATGATCGGATAAACCCGCCAATGTTTGATAGCGGCTGGCTAAGGTTGGAATGGTTCGCAGATGGCTTTGTTCCATCGGCGCGGGGTAGGCGCTGATACAATGAAGCAACACCAGCTCACGACAGCCGTTATCACGGGCGGTCGCTACCGCCTCGGCGATCTCTGTCTCGTCAGCCATGCCGGTTGAGATGATCATCGGTTTACCGGTTTGCGCGGCATAGCGAATCAAAGGCAAATCAATCGCCTCGAACGAGGCAATTTTATAGGCGGGGGCGTTAAGATCCTCGAGCAAGTCAATCGCTGAGCAATCAAAAGGAGAAGAGAATAGGGTGATACCCTCCTTTCGTGCGTGATCAAATAACGGCTTGTGCCACTCAAACGGGGTTTGTGCCCAGCGATATAGTTGGTGGAGACTATAACCATCCCACAGTCCGCCTTTGATCTGAAATTCATCGTGGTCGCAATCAAGGGTAATGGTATCGGCGGTATAGCTTTGCATTTTGACAGCATCGGCACCGCAGGCTTTGGCCATGGAGATGGTTTGCTTGGCAAGCTCAAGGCTACCATTATGGTTGGCCGACATTTCGGCAATGATATAGGGAGGGTGTTGGGGACCGATCAAACGGCCTGCAATCTTAATGTCGTTGTTCATAAACCGCATCGATATTCAGTTTGGTTTGAAGGGCGCTGGCGCCTTGCTGCCACTCATCAGCGGACAAAGACAGGCACACAATCTCGACTGTTTTTCCCTCAGGCAGGGAAAAGGTGCGTTGCCGACTTTGCGGCGTTTCACGAAAGCCAAAGCGTTGATGTAGCCGAACCACCCCCTGATTATGACTGAGCACTTCACAGTTCAACTGGGTCACGCCCAAGGTCTCAAACGCTAAGCTTAATGCGCCAAACTCCATAAGCGCGCCGCTGCCACGCGGTGCATCCGGAGCCGCATAAAAAGCCCAGGTCGCACTTGTCCTATTCTCGCTATCGAGGTCAAGATTGACCACGCCAAGTGGCTTGTCCGGTTGGCCGTCTACGCGCTTGTAAACGATATAAAAATAACGGTGCGTGCTGGCGAGCATATGGCTGAACCATGCCTTGTGCTCATCATGGCTAATTTCATGCTGGGTGTACATAAACTGGCGGACATTGGGACGGTTGCGCCAATGCCATAAAGTGTCACTGTCCGCGTGACTCACCGCTTTAAAAATTAGTTGCATAAGTCATGCTCCAAGACCGCGACCACGCGCTCTGCGCCTTTTCCATCAGTGATCGCTGGAAGGGTAGGAAGCTGATGCCAGTTTGCCGCGAGGTGCTGCAGTGCAGACGCGTAATCTTGCCAGCGAGTGTGCTCACCGCGTCCCAAGTACTGATAGCCTGGCTGTCCGGCGAGATACTCGGCCATGGCGTGTTGGTTTTCCGCCACACACACCAAGGTGCTCGGGACCCCCAAGCAGCTGCGCTCAATGGCGGTCACACCTGCCGCCCCAAACGCGTAGCGTGCCCGTGCCATCTGGGCATCAAAGTCCGACAGTGCTTCCACCACGCTAACCCCATCGGGGACAGACGCTTTACACAATGCGTCGCGGTCTGGGTTACGTCGTCCGGTGACAATTAATAGCGAGAAAGGCAGTCTCTCGCGCTTCTGCTCTTTTGCTAGGTGTTTCACCGCGTCCACGAGCTTGCGGCTTTCACCGGTCGGATCCGTGCCGGAGAAAAAGGCGATCACCTTATCTTCCCGCGGCGGCGGAGACTGATGTAAGGCGGCAAAGGCTGGACGCAATAGTGCATAGTCTGGCCCCAATAAGCATCGGGTTTGTGAATTTAAAAGCTGTGACGCATAGCGCGTGGTAAGCTCAGGCCAAGGGTTTTGATCGAGCAAAAACGCGCAATCGTGGGGCCGATTGGCGAGATCATCGACCACCATCACCGGACAGCCCAATTGGATATGAATCGATTGTTCCCAGCGGGCATCTAAGGCGTAATGATCCACCACCATTAAATCCACCGGCTGGTTAGCCACGCATGCGCTTGTCTCGTCGGCATCTTGCCACTGGCTCACACCCAGCCAGTCGGTGTTGCTAAGCGAGTTTTTGGGAGCAGGCAACACCGCCACCGTTAAGCCTTGTTCATGGCTGACCGCTATTAAATTTCCGGGTAAATCGCGACATACCAAGGTTATCTGATGGCCAGATGCTTGTAGCATGCTAGCCAACACGTGCATGCGGCTGACGTGCCCGGTGCCTATCGCTTGGGAGGCATCGACTCGAATGGCAATATGGCTCATAGCAAGGCCTGTTGCTCCAACAGTTGATACATTAGCTCAGCGCGTAGCCAGTCGTCAGGTTCATCAATGTCTTGCACGCGGTAATGAGGGATCAACACGGCTTTCGAGTGGGGAGCAAAAACCGGCTCGCGCGCTAAAAACGCACTTGGCGTGCCCCAGTAAAACATTCCCGCATCGTGGTACGCCGGTTGTAAGTCTTGGGAGCGCGTGGTGAAGTGCTCGGGCCACAACATGCTGACACTGCCATCGGCATCGACATGAATACTGCGCTGAATTGGAAAGGCGTAGCGGGTGGCGGCAAAACTGTATTTGACGGTGTCGCCGTTCAGTAACGCTAAGCCTTGGTGCAAGTCATCCGTGGTGACAAAGGGAGTGGTCGCATACAGGCAGCATATCGCTTGCAAAGGCGTGTGCTGTGGCGACGGGTTCAGCCACTGGATCGCATGTTCAAGCACATCCAAGGTCGTGGCGTGATCACCGGCAATCTCGGCGGGACGTACAAAAGGCACTTCAGCTCCGGCATCGCGTGCCACACTGGCAATGTCGTCGCAATCGGTGGAAACCAAGACGCGATCGAATAGCCCACTTTGACGTGCTGTCGCAATGGCATAAGTGATAATGGGCGCACCGTTAAACAGTTTGAGGTTCTTGCCCGGAATGCGTTTGCTGCCACCTCGGGCGGGAATAATACATACATTCATCGGTCACGCGTCCTCAATGGCTTTTTGTAGCGCAGCAATCACTGTATCTTGCTGTTGCTCGGTTAAATCGGGGTAAAGCGGCAAAGTGAGCGCGCCCGCGTAATACTGTTCGGCAAGCGGGAAGTCTCCGGGCTCGAAGCCCAGAGCCTGATAGTAAGGTTGCGTATGCACAGGAATATAGTGCACGTTCACGCCAATGCCTTGCGCACGCATTGCTTCAAAAACGGCGCGGCGTGTATCGGCGTGCTCAAGCTCAATCAAATACAAATGCCATGCCGACTCAGGATCTAAAACGGGCCGCTTGACGGGCAAATCGGCCAGTGCCTGATGGTAACGCTCGGCGAGTGCAAACCGTCTGGCGATAAAGGAACGAAGCTGAGTTAGTTGTGAACGGCCAAGCGCGGCATGAATATCCGAGAGGCGATAGTTCATCCCCAATGCATGCTGCTCATAACCCCAAGGCGGTAAGGGTGCGTGGCTATCTTCTGCGTCACGGGTGATCCCGTGGCTACGCAACTGACGCAGTGCTTTCGCCAATGTGACACTTTGGGTGGTGGCAACCCCAGCCTCTCCCGCGGTGACCACTTTGACTGGATGAAAACTAAACACGCTAATATCGCTGTACTGGCATCTACCCACCGCCGCTTCTTGATAGTAGGCGCCCATCGCATGTGACGCATCCTCAATAATGGCTACCTGATAACGCTTGGCGAGCGCGGCAATCTCGGCCATTGGCGCACTTGCACCGGCCATATGCACCACCACCAGCACTTTGGGCAAGGTGTGAGTAGCGGCCGCTTGCGCTAGCTTTTTCGCGAGCTGCTGGGGGCATAGGTTACGTGTGTTCGGGTCGATATCGACAAAGTCCACCTCGGCACCACAGTATCGGCCACAATTGGCTGACGCGACAAAGGTAATGGGCGAGGTCCATAAACGATCGCCTGGGCCTAGTTCTAGGGCCAGACAAGCGAGATGCAGGGCAGATGTCGCGCTATTGACGGCGACCGCATGCGCCGCCCTGGTGAGTTCGGCGACGGCGGCTTCAAAAGCCGGAACTTGCGGGCCTTGCGTCAGATAATCACTTTTTAGCACCTCAAGCACAGCGGCGTAGTCTTGCTCACTAAGATGCTGCTTTCCGTATGGGATCAACGCCATACTCCTTTACTGCTCGGCGTCGAGTTGCAAAATGGCCTCGACGGTTAACACATCTGGGTTAGTACCTGATTGATACTCAAAGCCTTCTGGCACGGGCTGTCCTTTTTCGCCCAACGCATTTTCTCGATAGTCATCATCGGCATCGTAGAACTTAATGGTGGGACAAATCACGTAATGATCGGCAAATTCGAGCGTCAGGTGCGCATCATCAGCCGGACACATCACTTCATGCATTTTTTCGCCGGGGCGAATGCCTATCACCTTGACGGGCGTGTTTGGGGCATAGGCGCTGGCGAGATCCGTCAGGCGAACCGATGGGATCTTAGGAACAAATATTTCCCCGCCATACATGCGTGAAAAGTTTTTCAGCACAAAATCCACCCCTTGCTGCAAGGTAATCCAAAAACGGGTCATTTCAGGATGGGTAATGGGCAAGTGATCCGCGCCTTCCGCTGCCTTTTTCTTAAACAAAGGCACCACAGAGCCGCGCGAGCCGACCACATTGCCATAGCGCACCACCGAAAAACGTGTCTTTTGGCCCCCGGTCATATTGTTAGCGGCGACAAACAATTTATCTGAACACAGTTTGGTGGCGCCATAGAGGTTATTAGGGCTGGCGGCCTTATCGGTCGAGAGCGCAATCACCTTTTCCACTCCGTTGGCAATCGCGGCTCGAATCACATTCTCTGCACCGTGAATGTTGGTTTTGATACACTCCATCGGGTTGTATTCGGCGGCAGGTACCTGCTTGAGCGCAGCAGCATGAATCACATAATCAATGCCTTGCATCGCTTGCATTAAGCGATCGCCATCACGCACATCGCCGATAAAATAGCGCATGCAAGAGGCGTTAAAGGTTTGCTGCATTTCATATTGCTTGAGCTCATCGCGAGAGAGCACCACGAGGCGACGTGGTTGATAGCGTTCAAGCAGGGTGCGGACGTACTTTTTACCAAAAGAACCAGTACCGCCGGTGATCAGAATGGATTTGCCGTTAAACATAGGACGCCTTGTCACTAACTGTCGGGAATACAGGCAGTTTAACTGATCTGAGCAGGATTTGGCGATCTGCTACGGCCATGACGCGCGATTAAGCGACATCAAGCGGTTTTATTTTTTCTACCTCGTGTTTAATTGATTGCGACGCCTCCCAAAGATCAACGGCCCTTTGCGCATTGAGCCAAAACTCAGGCGAGTTACCAAACAGACGAGCGAGACGGAGCGCCAGCTCCGGGCTTATGGCTTTGCGTTCATCCAGTACGGCAGTCATCGATTGACGAGAAACGCCCAAAGCATCAGCCAATTGTTCTACACTCAAGCCGTAATCGGGCAGAAAGTCTTCGCGCAACATGGCTCCAGGATGCGTCGGTTGGCGTTGCATGCCAGTTGTATTGAAAATCGTCATCACTGTTACCTCATTAGTGGTAGTCGCAAACCTCGACGTCATACGCGTCACCGTCTTCAAAGCGAAAGCAAATGCGCCACTGTTTGTTTATCGCTATTGCATATTGCCCTTGTCTGTTTCCTGACAAAGCGTGAAGGCGATTACCGGGCGGTACCTTGAGATCATCGAGCTGTGTGGCGAGATCGATATACTCCAACTTTCTTGCCGCACTTACCGCCAGCTCGGTAGGGAACCTCTTTGATGTTCCCTTTGAGTATAGTGCCTGCGTTCGTTTATCTGCGAATGATTTGATCATGCATCAAACGTATTTTGGCATGGGATGAGCGTCAATCAAAGGCGTGTATTATCTCTTAAATTGCGAGTGAGATAACTTGCGTTACACAAAGCGCCGCAGTTGTGCGGCGCTTTGAAGGGACCATGTTTACGCTAACGCGTGCGTGGCCGTTAGCCTTGATGACGAGAGGCGAGGACTTCGGTCACTTGATGGAGGCTAAGCTCTTGGTCTTGCAGCAATACCAACAGGTGATAAAGTAAGTCGGCGCTTTCGTTTAATAGCTCGGCCTTATCGCCTGCCGTGGCAGCGAGGGCGACTTCGACCCCTTCTTCTCCGACCTTTTGCGCGATACGCTTGGTGCCTTTGGCAAATAAGCTTGCGGTGTAAGAGTCATCAGGCGCGGCGTCTTTACGGCTGGCAAGCACTTGCTCTAGGCTCGACAAAAAGCCGGGCCCCGTGTGTGGTGGTTTGTTATCGCTGTCAAAGCAGGTGGTCGTGCCGAGGTGACAGGTGGGCCCGTGTGGCGTGGCCGTGACCAACAAGGTGTCTTGATCGCAATCGAGTGCAATGTGCTCAAGGCTCAACACATGGCCGGAGCTTTCGCCTTTTACCCAAAGACGCGACTTGCTGCGCGACCAAAAGGTGATGCGACCGGTTTCGAGCGTCGCGTTCAGTGCATCGGCATTCATGTAGCCCAGCATCAACACTTGGCCGCTATCGCTGTGTTGGATAATCGCAGGCACCAAGCCGGCGTTTTTCTCCCAATCGATACGTTCTACCCACGCTGCCGTCATACTCTTACCTCGATCCCTTGTTGTTTTAATGTTTGTTTTAATTCGCTTATCGCGATGATTTGCTTGTGAAACACCGAAGCGGCCAGCGCGCCATCGACATTCGCTTGTAAAAAGGCGTCGGCGAAATGCGACATTTCACCGGCACCGCCGGAGGCGATCAGGGGCACCTGACAGCGCTCTCTCACCATGTTGAGTTGGGTTAAGTCATAGCCTTGGCGCACGCCATCGCGGTTCATCATATTGAGTACGATTTCGCCCGCGCCTCGCTGTTGGACTTCCTCAACCCAGGCAGCGGTTTGCCAAGGCGTGGCCTGAGTACGGCTTTCATCGCCGGTAAATTGATAGACTTGATATTGCCCGGTCGCTTCATCGAAGAAAGAATCAATCCCGACCACCACGCACTGCACGCCAAACTTATTGGCCAGCCGAGTGATCAAACTTGGGTCGGCCAAGGCGGGTGAGTTAATCGATATTTTATCCGCGCCGAATTCCAAGATTTGTTGGGCATCGGCTTCGGATTTAATTCCACCGGCGACGCAAAAGGGGATATCAATTACTTCTGCGACGCGACTGACCCAGCTTTTATCGACCACGCGGCTGTCACTGGAGGCGGTGATGTCATAAAACACCAGCTCGTCGGCGCCTTCTTCAGCGTAGCGTTTGGCGAGCGGGACGATATCGCCGATGATTTCGTGATTGCGAAATTGCACGCCTTTGACCACTTGTCCGTCGCGGACGTCCAAACAAGGAATTATCCGTTTTGCCAGCATGCGATCGCCTCCTCTGCGCTAAAGTTGCCTTCCAGTAGGGCGCGGCCGACGATCACGCCTGCCACACCGGTATTGCGCAAGGCGCGAATGTCTTCGAGACGGCCAATGCCGCCTGATGATTGAAACGCAATGCTCGGATAGCGCTGACACAAGTCGCGGTAAAGCGCCACATTGCTGCCTTGCAAGGTGCCATCGCGGGAGATATCGGTGCACAGCACATGCTCTAGCCCGACGGACAAATAATCGTCGAGTAGCGCTTCAATGGTGACGCCGGAGTCTTGTTGCCAGCCGGACACCGCCACGCGTCGCGTCCCGTCGCTGTCGATATGAATATCGAGTGCCAATACAATGCGGTCAGGGCCGTAGGTTTGCATCCAGCCTTTAACCAAATCGGGGGATTTAACCGCGGTGGAGCCGATCACTACGCGCTGCGCACCGGTGTTCAGTAGCTCAATCACGTCCATTTCGGTGCGCACGCCACCGCCAATTTGGATATTGGCAGGCGTTGATTGCAGAATTTCGGTGATTAAATCAACCTGACGCGCGGTCGGATCTTTGGCACCCGTTAAATCCACGAGATGCAACCAATCCGCTCCGGCTTGATGGTAACGCGCAAACTGCTCACGCGGGTCAAAACTGTAGTTGGTTTTTTGCTGATAATCCCCTTGATAAAGGCGCACCACTTGGCCATCTATCAAATCGAGTGCTGGTATAATCATCCTTGCTTACATCTCCAAAAAATTCTGAATCAAACGCGCGCCCACTTTGCCCGAGCGCTCAGGGTGAAACTGAACCCCATAGTAGTTGCCTTGATTGATGGCCGCACTGAACGCATGGCCATAATGACATTGTGCCAAGGTGTAATCACCGACCGGCATCGCGTAACTATGGACAAAGTAAAAGTGGCTACCCGCGGGAATGCCATCGAATAAGGGATGGTCATTAACGGTGGCGACCCGGTTCCACCCCATGTGAGGGAGAGGCTGCCCTGCGGTATCCATCAGCTTGGTGGGGGCGGGGATGTGACCGAGGCACTCGACCGGGCTATCGCCTTCATCGGAGTGCGTCCCCAACATTTGCATACCAAGACATATTCCCAGCAGCGGTTGCTCCACTTGCTTAACCAAATCCACCAAGCCGCGTTCGGTGAGGTTCTTCATCGCTTCACTGGCGGTGCCGACGCCGGGCAAAAAGAGTTTATCCGCCCCGAGTACCACGTCAGGATCGCGGCTTAGCGTGGCTTGAAACCCCAAACGCTCGACAGCAAAGCGCACCGAGGACACATTGGCGCAGCCGGTATCGATAATGACAGTCTGTTTGCGCATTACAGCACTCCTTTACTGCTTGGCAGGGCGTCGCCTTCGACCTTGATGGCTTGACGCAAGGTGCGGCCAAAGGCTTTAAATAAGCTTTCCACCAAGTGGTGGGTATTTTCGCCTGACACGGTTAGGTGCAGGGTACAGGCCAAGGTGTCGGTCAATGAGCGGAAGAAGTGTCCTACCATTTCGGTCGACATGTCGCCCACTTGTGGCTGCGGGAAGCTGGCCTCAAATTTCAAATAGGGGCGTCCAGATAAATCCAATGCACATTGCGCCAAGCATTCATCCATCGGCAGGCTAAACCCAAAACGGCCAATACCGCGTTTATCTCCCAGCGCCCGTTTGAGTGCGTCGCCCAACGCCAGGGCGGTATCTTCAATAGTGTGGTGGTCGTCGATGTGCAAATCGCCTTTGACGCAAACGTTGAGCTGAAAGCCGCCGTGGGTGGCGATTTGGTCTAACATGTGGTCAAAAAAGCCCAATCCGGTTTCAATGCGACTGCCGCCACTCTTATCCAGGTTAACATCCACCTGAATGTCGGTTTCTTTGGTGGCTCGGGTGACGCTGGCCAATCGCGGCTGCTGAGTGAGGCGCTCGACAATCTGTGGCCAGCCCATCACGTCGCGTTGATATTTGATCCCTTGTAGCGCCATATTGTCCGCTAAAGTGATATCGGTGTCGCGATCGCCAATCACCGCTGATTGGGCGAAATCAATTCGGCCTTGCTGTAGATAGTCTTTCACCAAGCCTAGTTTGGGTTTGCGACAGCTACAGTCATCGCTATCAAAGTGCGGGCAAATCAGTACGTCTTCAAAATGGATCCCTTGTGAGCGAAACAGGGCCATCATCATGTTGTGTGGCGCATCAAAGTCCGCTTGCGGGAAGCTCTCGGTTCCCAGACCATCTTGATTGCTCACCATCACCAAGGTGTAACCTGCCGCTTGCAGGCTAAGTAGTGCGGGGATCACGCCCGGCTCAAGGGCTAATTTATCCAGACGATCCACTTGATAGTCTTCAGGCGGCTCCACAATCAAGGTGCCATCACGGTCAATAAATAAAATCTTGTCTTTCATAGTGGTTGTCCTTATTCACTGAGTTGCTGGCGGATAAAGGCCAGCACTTTTTCACATTCGTCACGGTTACCAATGCTGATGCGCAAGCTGTTGGCTACGGCGGTCTGGCGCACTATCATGCCGGCACGCCCTAAACGTGCGAACACCGCGTCAGCGTCATCTAGGGTGATGAGCAGATAATTGCCAAAACCTGGATGCACCTCGACGCCTGGCAGCATACTGAGGCCGGCTTGCAAATAGGCACGATTGGCGGTCAAATCCAAAACCTGATACTTCATCCGCGCTAAGCCCGCTTCGGAGAGCACTTGCTCGGCAATATCTGCCACGGGCACCGGCACCGGATACGGCGGGATCACCTTGAGCATCAAGTTAATAATCGCGGGACTGGCGAGGGTAAAGCCGCAACGCAGTCCCGCCAGAGCGAACGCTTTTGATAGCGTGCGCAAAATGGCCAGATTATCAAAGCGTGCGAGCAAATCGGTGCAGGTCGCTTCTGGACTAAATTCAATATAGGCCTCATCTAGCACCACAATCGCGCGACCTTGGGTACGGGTGAGTAGCGCCTCAATGTCGTCACGGTTAATGAGATTGCCAGTCGGATTATTAGGACTACACACGAAGATAAGCTTGATGCTGGCATCTGCCTCCAAGGCGGTATCAATCCCTGCCATGTCTAACTGCCAGTCGGCGGTGAGAGGGACTTGGGTGGTGGCGATCCCTTGGTTTTCGGCACTGACCGCATACATGCCATAGGTAGGTGGGCAAATCAGCACGCTATCTTGGTTTGGCTCGCAAAAGGCACGCAGCAACAAATCAATCCCTTCATCGGCGCCACGAGTAGTGATGACGTGGTTCCTTGCTACGCCGGCATAGTCTGCATAGGCATTAATCAATGATGCTGGCTGGCAGCTGGAGTAGCGATTGAGCCCTTGGCCGCTTACGGTGTAAGCATTGTCAAAGGGCGACTCGTTGGCATTGAGCCAGACATCCCCGCTGCCACCGATGCGGCGGGCTGACTGATAAGGCGTGAGCGCTTGTACTTGCTCACGGGCGAGTTTTTCGATGCTCATGCTAACGAGTCCTCTGAGTCTTGGGTTTGTTGTAGTTTAGTCAGACGAATATCGACCGCTTGGCGGTGTGCATCCAAGCCTTCTGCTTCGGCAATGCGCATCACGGTCGGGCCCAGTGTTTGTAACCCAGTGTCGCTAAGCTCTTGCACCGTCATCCGCTTGGTAAAGTCGGCCAGTCCAAGGCTGCTATAGGTGCGTGTATAGCCATAAGTGGGGAGCACGTGATTGGTGCCAGAGGCGTAATCACCCACAGACTCGGGCGAGTAGGCCCCTAAGAAAATCGAGCCGGCGTTATCTAACAGTGGCAATAAATCCCTAGGCTGTTGGGTTTGCACAATCAAGTGCTCCGGCCCATAGCGGTTAGAAATCGACACGCACTGAGTGAGGGTGTCGGCAATGATAATCACACTGCTGCCCAGCGCTTGTTTAGCAATCTCTGCGCGGCTGAGCGTGGTTAATTGCTGCTGCACTGCATCCGCCACTTTCTCTGCCATTTCTGGCGCAGGGGTCACCAGCACCACTTGCGAGTCGGGGCCGTGCTCCGCTTGGCTGAGTAAATCGGCGGCCACAAAGTCTGGATCTGCGCCGGCATCGGCAATCACTAACACTTCCGAGGGGCCAGCAGGCATGTCCATGGCTGCACCATTGGCGGCCAGGCTCACTTGCCGTTTGGCTTCGGTGACATAGGCATTGCCCGGGCCAAAAATTTTATCCACCTTGGTCACACTTTGGGTGCCAAAGGCCATCGCCGCCACCGCTTGTGCGCCGCCAAGGGTATAAATTTCATCAATCTCACACAGTTTGGCACAGTATAAAATCTCATCGGCCACCGGCGGTGGGGTACACAGCACCACTTTGCGGCAGCCGGCAATTTGTGCGGGGACGCCCAACATCAATACGGTAGAGGGCAAAGGCGCGCTGCCGCCGGGAATATACAGCCCTACGCGGTTAATCGGGCGAGTGATGGACTCGCAAACCACCCCCGGCATGGTTTCGACTTTCAACGGCTGGGCTTTTTGCGCGCGGTGAAAGGTGCTGATGTTGTCGTAGGCTTGGCGTAAGGCGAGTTTGATATCTTCTCCCAAGCGCGCTTCAGCCTCGGCCAAGGTCGCTTTGTCGAGCTTGACGCTATCGAGTTCGACACCATCGAACTTTTGGGTCAATGCTTTTAAGCTTTCATCTCCCCGCTCACGGACATCGGCGATAACCTCCGCGACGCTCGCTTGGGTTTGCGCGCCGGTTGTGATCGCAGGGCGGCGCATCAAGCCTTCTTTTTGTGACTCTCCGAGTGATTTCCAGACTACTGTTCGCATGGTGACTTACTCCATCATCTTTTCAATCGGCAGGACCAAAATTGAGCTTGCACCCAACTGCTTCAATTTTTCCATGGTTTCCCAGAACAGGTTCTCGGTACTCACCAGGTGCACAGCGACACGGCTCTTCTCATGTGCCAAGGGCAAGATGGTGGGATCTTCCGCGCCAGGAAGTAACTCGACCACTTGCTCTAAGGTCTCGCTGGGTGCGTGGAGCATGATGTATTTGGACTCTTTGGCTTGGATGACCCCTTGCATGCGGGTGAGCAAGCGTTCAATCAATGCGGTTTTCTCTTCACTGAAGCTGCCTTCGCGCTGAATTAATACCGCTTTAGAGCGGAAAATCACCTCGGCCTCTTTCAAGCCGTTGGCTTCTAAGGTGGCACCGGTTGAGACCAAATCACAAATCGCATCGGCGAGTCCTGCTCGTGGCGCGACTTCGACGGAGCCATTGAGCATACAGGTGCTAAAACTCACACCTTGCTTATCCATGTAGGCTTTAAGAATGTTGGGGTAGGTGGTGGCAATGCGTTGGTTGGCCAGATCTTGTGGGCCGTTATAGCTTTTGTCTTTATCGAGGGCGATAGAGAGACGGCAGCCGCCAAAGTCGAGGCGGCGCAGCAGCTGGTACTGGCTGGGCTCGCCCAGCTTGATGCGCTCAAGGCGAACCTCTTCTAACTCGTTTTCACCAATCACCCCTAAATCAACCACGCCGTCCATGATAAGGCCCGGGATATCATCGTCACGGACCAGTAGCAGATCGATGGGCATGTTTTCGGCGTGAACCACTAAACGCTCACCGGTGTAATTGATTTTTACCCCGCAGCGTTTGAGTAACTCTTGGCACTCCTTGGCGAGACGGCCCTTTTTTTGGATGGCGATACGTAAGCGTTGTGTTTGCATGTGTGCTTCCTTGTCTAAAAATGAAAAGCTAAAAAAGAAAAAACCCTCGGAAGACGGTGCTCCCGAGGGTCTGAATCTGTTAGCTGGCTAATGACCGACGGAAGCGCTTTTTACTCGTCTTCCAGTCGAAACCATTCCTCCCGAAAGACTAGTCAGGATGATGGTGGTGATGCATGGTCATTAGTGCTGTAATCATTGTTGGTCGTCCATTATCTAACGAAAGTACGCTCTGTGATAAAAATAAGCTCTATACCAAAAAGCTTAACTGTTTATGACCATATCAAAATCCGTTTGGATTGCAACCAGTCAAAGCGCGTTTTTTTCACGTGTCTTTATGCCAGGTCGTACTAAGTATGTGTCATGCTAAGTAATTGTCGCCATCGCCGTAAGCGTCGCTATCGCCATGAACAGCGAGAGCGTCGACACCGAGGCTAGACATAAATATCGAGTTCACCGTCTTTTTTAGGTGTTTTTTCCTCGTGCTCTTGGTGCGGTTGCTGAGCGTGATCATTGAGATCGTCTAGCCGCCGCTCTTTACGCGCATCAATGTGTTCCGATTTGCGGATCGCCCATACTTTCGTGGGCGGTGCATGCGGCGTGCGATACACAGGACTCAAATTGCCAAGCCAGTTCATGATGGGTCCTCCTTTGGTCTTACTATTAGTATCGACCACGAAGCACCAAACTTGATGATTTTTTAACCAGAGTTTATTTAGAATAGCGAGGCTAGGGGGCTAGCTGCAACACTTTTTAAATTTACGTCCGCTTCCACACGGGCAAGGATCATTGCGCCCCGCTTTTAAATGGCCGGGGAAGACACCATCGATATATCGCCACTGAAGCTGTCCATCGATCGTCTCTTTAACAAAACGAGAACGCTCATGCAGACATTGGGGCTGGCCGTCCGCGATAAAGTGGGCTTTGAAGGTCACAAAGCCAAGTTCACCTTGCTGCAACACCTCGCTATCGAAGACCTCGAGTGACTGCCACTGATGTTGGGTCATGGTGGCAATGTCTTCACGAAACGATTCGGCGCCACATTCACTGTGATAGGTCGCAACAATAAAATCTACCAAGCCTTTGGGATGTGCGCTGTAGCGAGCACGCATCAATTGCTCAGGGTGGGCAGCGTTGGCCGGATGTTGATGAACGGGCGCGCAGCATTCGGCGTAGGGTTTGTTACTACAACAAGGGCATAAATCAGTCTGCATAAAGATCTCTTAACGATGGGCTGAACAGCTTAGTGATGGGTAAAGTCGCGAGTTTGTAAGTCACAGCCTTGCGGGCCACACACTAATACCGACCCGTGTTGGTACCAATCGCCTAACACGATGCGCTGGTAATCGTGGCCTTGATCACACCATTGATGGACATGGGGGCGATGGGTATGGCCGTGAATCATGTTAACCACTCCCGCGTCATCTAACTGGCGCTGCACTTCTTGTGGCGTGACATCCATGATGGTTGACGACTTTTGCTGGTTGGCATTGGCACTGCCTGCGCGCATTTTGGCCGCAATCTTACGGCGCCATGTTAGCGGCAAGCACAAAAAGAGTCGCTGCAACCAAGGCTGGTGGACTTTGCGGCGAAACGCTTGATAGTCAACATCCTCTAAACACAAGGTATCCCCGTGTAAGATCAGGGTAGGGGTGCCATATAAATCGATGCACTCAAGCTCGTTTAACAGCGTCACGCCGGTTTCTTTGGCAAAGCGTTGGCCAATCAAAAAGTCGCGATTGCCATGAATAAAATACACCGGCACGCCTTGCTCAGTCACTGCAGAAAAGGCGGCTTTGATTTGTTGGTGGAACGGGCTGTGGTCGTCATCGCCAATCCACACCTCAAATAAATCCCCCAACACATAGAGTGCGTCGGCCTTTATCGCCTCTTTGTGCATAAAACGTTCAAAGCAGTCGGTAATATCTGGCCGCGTTGGGCTTAAATGGAGATCGGCAATAAAGAGGGTATGTGACATGCGTTGGCTTTATGGTGGTGATAAAAGAAAGGGTAGCCTTGGCTACCCTTGCTCGATAGTGTCATCTTAGTCTTCAATAGTCACGCTATTGATCAACACTTCTTCGACCGGCACGTCCTGGTGCACATAACCCCAGTTACCGGTGGCAACACCTTTGATCTTGTTGACCACGTCCATGCCCTCAACCACTTCGGCAAACACACAGTAGCCCCAGCCATCTGGTGTCTTCGCTTTGTGATCCAAGAACAGGTTGTCATTGACGTTGATAAAGAATTGCGAGCTTGCTGAGTGCGGCTCCATGGTACGCGCCATCGACAAGCGACCGGTCAAGTTGCTTAGGCCGTTGTCTGCTTCGTTTTTAATCGGTGCACGCGTTGCTTTTTCTTCCATGCCAGAGGCCATGCCACCGCCTTGGACCATAAAGCCGTCAATCACGCGATGGAACAGGGTTCCATTATAAAAGCCGTCACGGCAGTATTGTAAAAAGTTCTCGACCGTGGCCGGTGCTTCGTCTGCAAACATGCGGAGTTTGATGTCACCGAACGTGGTATGAAGAGTCACCATGATGTAATCCTGTCATTGGCTTGGCTAAAAAGGATCCCAGATTTTAGCCGAAAGTATTCGCTGATCAAGAAAAGATCCCCTGGATGTGGAATTAATCATCATCCCTGTACGCTTCACTGGCCTCTAAGCGGCATCGCAGTGATTAAGATGCAGGCTCAACATGCGCGAGCAACTTTTTAAGCAACACGGCGAGCTCGGCTTGCTCTCCGGCGGTGAGGCCCGCCAAGAGCTGGTGTAAATTGTTGGTGTGATCGGTCACTGCATCATCAATTAAATCCATGCCCGCGTCTGTCAGTGACACATACACGCCACGGCGGTCATTGGGATCCGGGCTCCGAGACACCAAGCCTTTTTGTTCGAGGCGATCAATACGGTTAGTCATCGCGCCCGAGGTGAGCATCAGGGCATCGAGCAGCTGGTTGGGGGTTAACGTATAGGGCGAGCCCGCACGTCGTAGGGAGGCCAACACATCAAACTCGCCAGGGTTGAGGTTATATTGACCAAAGACTTGTTGTAGTTTGGGGTTAATATTGCCCAAAACCCGCGCGAGTCGGCCGGTGATCGCCATCGGACTGGGGTCAATATCCGGGCGCTCGTCGTGCCATTGGCGTAAAATGAGGTCAACTTTGTCCTCTTGGGGAGCGGAAGGGGTTGCGTTATCAGTCATTATTTTGCCACTTCGGTTAGTCTCAATAAGATCGGTGAGTGCCAATCAGTCAGAGGGCCAGTTTGCCTAATAAATACTTATCGATAAAGATTCTTCACTGAAAAATAATTCAAAGGTATCGGTTAGCTCAAGCGATAAGGGGAGTTTCAACGCTAAGTTGTGAGCCTAGTCTGAATGTTTCACCGGGTGTCGCGGGTGTGAGAGGCTTGCGTCAAGCCAGTAGAAAAGGTGTAATAGCTGCTTCACCTTACTCATTGTCACTATTGTAACGAGTCATCAAATAATTATGTCGACGCAAACCCCCCCGTTAAAGATCTACAACTCACTGACGCGAGATAAAGCTGTCTTTCAACCCATCACGCCGGGAAAAATCGGCATGTATGTGTGTGGGGTGACGATTTACGATCTCTGTCATATTGGTCACGGGCGTACCTTTGTTTCGTTTGACATGATTGCGCGCTACTTGCGCTACTTGGGCTTTGATTTAACCTTTGTTCGCAACATCACGGATATCGATGACAAGATCATCAAGCGTGCGGCGGAAAATGGCGAGAGCTGTGATGCATTGACCGAGCGTTTGATCGGTGAAATGTATCAAGACTTTGATGCCTTGAACATGGCGCGTCCGGACATCGAGCCACGCGCGACCGACTACATTGACGAAATCATCGCACTGGTAGAAAAGCTAATTGAGCGTGGCTTTGCGTATGTCGCGGACAATGGCGATGTGATGTTTGAAGTGGCCAAATTTGACGATTACGGCAAGCTATCGAAGCAAGATCTCGATCAGCTGCAAGCAGGCGCCCGCGTTGACGTTGAGACAGCCAAGCGCAGTCCTCTCGATTTTGTGGTGTGGAAAATGTCGAAACCTGGCGAGCCGACCTGGGAGTCGCCTTGGGGGCCAGGCCGCCCTGGCTGGCACATTGAGTGCTCGGCAATGAACTCCGCGATCTTGGGCGAGCATTTTGATATTCATGGTGGTGGCTCTGATTTGCAGTTCCCGCACCATGAGAATGAAATAGCCCAATCTTGCTGCGCCCATGACACCCCATATGTTAACACCTGGATGCATAGCGGCATGGTGATGGTTGATCGTGAAAAGATGTCCAAATCCTTGGGTAACTTTTTCACCATCCGTGACGTGCTAGCACACTATGATGCCGAAACCGTGCGCTATTTCCTGCTTTCAGGTCACTATCGCAGCCAGTTGAACTACAGCGATGAAAACCTCAACCAAGCCCGTTCAGCACTTGAGCGTCTATACACCTCGCTTCGCGGTTTAGACACTCAGGCCGCACCTGCCGGTGGCGATGAATACGTGGCACGCTTTGAAGCGGCGATGAACGATGACTTTAACACCCCAGAAGCCTATTCGGTGCTATTCGATATGGCTCGTGAGATTAACCGTTTACGTAGCGATGATTTGGCAGCGGCATCCGCACTGGGTGCGCAAATGCGCAAGTTAGCGTCGATTCTTGGTTTACTCGAGCAAGATGCGGATAGCTTCCTGCAAGGCGATGCAGGGGCTGATGATGACGTGGCTGAGATTGAGGCGCTCATTCAAAAACGGAATGATGCTCGCAAAACCAAAGACTTTGCCACCGCCGATGCCGCGCGTGATGCGCTCACCGCGATGGGTATTGTGCTGGAAGACGGCCCGCAAGGCACCACCTGGCGTCGTAAGTAAGCAGATAAAGCGCCATCCGGCCGAGAATAATAGCAATCTAATGGAAACGGAGCCAAATAAGGCTCCGTTTTTGTGGGGGTTGTTGGTCGATATCCGCTGGTTGATCTCGTTAAAAACAGAATCAAGTCAGCGATGAGTCCTTAAGTGGCTAAACCTGGAAACAAAGCCCGCATGCCAGAGGCAATAAACTCAATCCCGAGGGACCCAAGGATAAGGCCCATTATCCGCGTAATAACGTTGATACCCGTTTGGCCTAAAAATTTCACCACTGCAGGACCGACTTTAAATAGCCCCCAAATCCCTGCAGAGAACAGCACTAGGGTGGTGATGAGTGTAATCGTACTCCACGTATCTGGGTACTGAGAGCCATACACAATGGTTGAGCTGATCGCACCTGGCCCGGCGAGCAGTGGCATCGCCAGCGGTACCACGCCCACCTGTTCACGGCTGATGGTCTCGGATTGCTCCTGTTTGTTTTGCTTACCTTCCCCCAACTTACCGTTCATCATGGTAAAAGCGATACTGAGCAGCAGCATGCCACCGGCCACCCGGAATGAGTCGAGCGAGATACTAAACAAATCCAGCAACATCTGTCCGGCAAGCAAGGAAACAATCAAGATGATCGCCACCGCGATGGCGGCTGTGTATGCCGTGCGGTTTCGTTCTTGCTTATCAAGATGCACGGTAAGGGTCACAAAAACGGGCATGATACCGATAGGGTTCACGGCGGCAAAAAGCCCGACAAAAAACTGTACAAAAATCATGGTGTCAAAAACGGCCATGGCGAATCTCGTGATGCTGTGAGGAAGTCCAGTTTCTCTCGGGTTAAAAGGTGGGGCCAGTATAGCGACCTCAGCTTAAAAACCAACCGCTTAACCTTGCATTTTCTGCAAGTCTTGATTGCGGTTTTAGCGAAGTCATGGGAGGGAGCAAAAAAGTCCCCAAATGAGTGAGCAAGTTTGTTAGCGCAAACTATACTGAGCCACTAAACGGTTTTTACTCACTAGAGAAAAAAGAGTCACATTGGTGGGCTTACAAGAATAAAAGAAACAGCTTTATGGTAGCCGTTCTCTTTTTGTTGAAAAAATAATACAAAATCACCGCTTTTGTTGGCCTTACATGTAAAGCTCGTGTTACTTTGGTGAAAAGATTAGACACGTGGCCTGTGTGCTACATGATGAATAAACCCAATGTTCATGGGGGTTAAGCAATAAATTCGTTGTGATTGATTTGATAACAACTGATCGAGATCAAGTTGCTATCGCTGTGAAAACTTATACTCAGTTTTGAAAGTTATTTACTAAATGCGATGCCGTTAGGGTAAAGAAATCTCGGTTAGAGGGGTCAAACGCCAGGCAGCCATCAAAAACCCAACCAATCGGGTAGGCTGGTGGTCGCAAGCAGTTACTAAATGATTTTCAAATATGAACCAGGAGACAACTATGCCTGTTACTAATATTGCCGAACTCAACGCGATGGTTGAGCGTGTCAAAAAGGCACAACAAGAATTTGCTACCTATTCACAGGAGCAAGTAGATAAAATCTTCCGTGCTGCATCACTAGCGGCAAACAACGCGCGTATTCCGTTGGCTAAACAAGCCGTTGAAGAGTCAGGCATGGGTATCCTCGAAGACAAGGTTATCAAAAACCACTTCGCCTCTGAGTTCATCTACAACAAATACAAAGACGACAAAACCTGCGGCATTCTGGAAGAGAATGACGAATTCGGCACCATGACTATCGCCGAGCCCGTTGGGCTTATCTGCGGTATCGTGCCAACGACTAACCCAACGTCGACTGCGATCTTCAAATCACTGATCTCACTGAAAACGCGTAACGGCATCATCTTCTCGCCACACCCACGTGCGAAAAACTCGACCAATGATGCGGCGAAACTGGTTCTTGATGCAGCCGTGGCTGCGGGCGCACCTAAAGACATCATCGGCTGGATTGACCAACCATCAGTTGAGCTTTCTAACGCACTGATGAAGCACGACGACATTAACCTGATTCTGGCGACCGGTGGTCCAGGCATGGTGAAAGCGGCATACTCATCAGGTAAACCGGCGATTGGCGTAGGTGCGGGTAACGTGCCTGTGGTTATCGATGAAACCGCTGACATTAAACGTGCTGTCGCGTCTGTGCTGATGTCAAAAACCTTCGATAACGGCGTGGTGTGTGCGTCCGAGCAAGCGGTTATCGTGATGGACGAAGTGTACGACGAAGTGAAAGAACGCTTTGCGTCGCACAAAGGCCATGTATTGAGCAAAGCAGACGCCGATAAAGTGCGTAAGGTACTACTTATCAACGGTAACCTTAACGCGGATATCGTGGGCCAACCTGCCACTAAGATTGCGGAGATGGCCGGCGTAAGCGTGCCATCAGACACTAAAATCCTGATTGGTGAAGGGCTGGAAATCAGCATTGAAGAAGAGTTTGCGCACGAGAAACTCTCTCCAACCCTAGGTATGTTCCGCGCCAAGAGCTTTGAGCACGCTGTCGACATGGCTTGCAAAATGGTGGAAATGGGCGGTATCGGCCACACCTCAGGCCTGTATACCAACCAAGACGTTAACCAAGATCGCATCAAGTATTTCGGTGATCGCCTGAAAACAGCACGTATTCTGGTGAACATTCCAACCACGCACGGTGGTATCGGTGACTTGTACAACTTTAACGTTGCACCATCACTGACATTGGGCTGTGGCTCATGGGGTGGTAACTCAATTTCTGAGAACGTTGGGCCTAAACACCTGATGAACAAGAAAACCGTAGCGAAGCGAGCTGAGAATATGCTGTGGCACAAACTACCAAAATCGATCTACTTCCGTCGCGGCAGCTTGCCAATCGCATTGGGTGACTTAGAAGACAAGAAACGCGCGATGATCGTGACGGACCGTTTCCTGTTTAACAACGGTTATTCTGAGCAAATCGAGTCAATGCTTAAAGCGCAAGGCATGGACGTGAATACCTTCTTTGAAGTAGAAGCGGATCCAACATTGACCGTGGTGCGCAAAGGTGCGGAAGCGATGAAGAGCTTCCAGCCAGACGTGATTATTGCCCTAGGTGGTGGTTCACCGATGGATGCTGCGAAAATCATGTGGGTCATGTACGAGCACCCTGAAACGGCGTTCGAAGAGCTAGCGATGCGCTTTATGGATATCCGTAAACGTATCTACAAGTTCCCGAAAATGGGTAAAAAAGCCGAGCTGGTTTGTGTGACAACCACATCAGGTACTGGTTCAGAAGTGACGCCATTTGCGGTAGTGACAGACGATGAAACGGGCGCGAAGTACCCACTGGCCGACTACGAGCTGACACCACAAATGGCAATTGTGGATGCCAACCTAGTGATGAACATGCCGAAGTCACTGACTGCCTTTGGTGGTTACGATGCGATTACTCACGCGATGGAAGCCTACGTGTCTATCCTGTCAAATGAGTACTCGGAAGGGCAAGCTCTGCAAGCGTTGAAACTGCTGAAAGACTATCTGCCAGCGAGCTATACGCACGGTGCAAACGACCCAATCGCACGTGAGAAAGTGCACAATGGTGCCACCATTGCCGGTGTCGCGTTTGCTAACGCCTTCTTGGGTGTGTGTCACTCAATGGCGCACAAAATCGGTGCTGAGTTCCACCTACCACACGGTTTGGCGAACGCATTGCTGATTTCCAACGTGGTGCGTTTCAACGCCAATGACAACCCAACCAAGCAAACAGCTTTCTCACAGTACGACCGCCCACAAGCACGTCGTCGCTATGCAGAAATCGCTGACCACCTTGGCCTAGCTCAAGCCGGTGACCGTACCGCACAGAAGATTGAGCGTTTGCTAGCCTGGTTGGAAGACATGAAGTTGAAACTAGACATCCCAACCTCTATCCAAGCGGCGGGTGTACCAGAAGCAGACTTCATGGCCAAACTGGATGAGCTGGCGGAAGAAGCGTTCGATGACCAATGTACAGGCGCTAACCCACGCTATCCACTGATCAAAGAGTTGAAAGATGTGTTGGTTGCGTCTTACTACGGTAAACCATACGTAGAATGTGAAACCTTTGAAGGCACCACGGTGATCAAGAAGAAAGATGACCGACCAGCCGCCGCGCCGACTAAAGTCGCGAAAGCTGTGAAAAAAGATGAAAAAGCAGACGCCTAATAGACCCTAGGCAACTGCTTAACGACAAAGACCCGCTCCGGCGGGTCTTTTTGATTTTACCCGTGGCGACGATGACACGAGAATCCAGAGCGCTTCGCTTACGGAATACGGAAAGAGACGAGACGCTTCGCTTCTTGCTCGTTCCCACGCTCCAGCGTGGGAATGCATACAATGACAAAATTTATATATCGGTGGTGCCATTGGCGACGATGACACAAGCCTTGGCACCATGATGGATAGGTACACATTGCCAACGGGCGCCTGTCACGTTTGGCGCCAAATTTAACATCGAGGTTAGTCGTTGGTCCCGGTGTCGGATGGCGCGGCCCACATCGTGATAATGATTGACATTGTGCTGGCGCTTGTCCGACCTACGCCTGGTTTATATATCCGTGGTACCATTGGCGACGGTGACACAAGCCCCGGCAAGATGTTGGATAAGTACACATTGCCAACGGGCGCCTGTCACGATCGGGGTAATCGTTGGCCCCGGTGTCCGATGGCGCCGTGCAACGGGCGCGCGGCCCACATCGTGATAATGATTGGCATTGTGCTGGCGCTTGTCCGACCTACGCCTGGTTTATATATCGGTGGTGCCATTGGCGACGATGACACAAGCCCCAGCACGATGATGGGTATGTGCACATTGCCAACGGGCGCGCGGCGGAAATCACACCAAGCTTGCGCGATCGAGAAGGCGCTTATGCCTACCTACGCCTGGTTTATATATCGGTGGTGCCATTGGCGACGATGACACAAGCCCCGGCAAGATGATGAATATGTGTACATTGTGAACGGGCGCCTGTCACGTTTGGCGCCAAATTTAACATCGGGGTTAATCGTTGGCTTTGATGTCCGATGGCGCCGTGCAACGGGCGCGCGGCCCACATCGTGATAATGATTGACATTGTGCTGGCGCTTATACCGACCTACGCCTGGTTTATATATCGGTGGTGCCATTGGCGACGATGACACAAGCCCCGGCAAGATGTTGGATAAGTGCACATTGTCAACGGGCGCCTGTCACGACCGGGGTAATCTTTGGCCCCGGTGTCGGATGGCGCGCGGCGGAAATCACACCAAGCTTGCGCGATCGAGTTGGCGCTTATGCCGACCTACGCCTGGTTTATATATCGGTGGTGCCATTGGCGTAGGTGACACAAGCCCCAGCACGATGATGGACATGTGCACATTGTCAACGGGCGCCTGTCACGTTTGGCGCCAAATTTGACCTCAATGTCGGAGGCGCGCAGGGCACATCGATGCACGAGGCTTAGATCGGACTGGCGCTTGTCCGACCTACGCCTGGTTTATATATCGGTGGTGCCATTGGCGACGGTGACACAAGCCCCAGCACGATGATGGACATGTGCATATTGCCAACGGGCGCCTGTCACGTTTGGCGCCAAATTTGACCTCAATGTCGGAGGCGCGCAGGGCACATCGATGCACGAGGCTTAGATCGGACTGGCGCTTGTCCGACCTACGCCTGGTTTATATATCGGTGGTGCCATTGGCG
>NZ_MUET01000004.1:0-111558 GCF_001995685.1 Salinivibrio sp. IB282
GTCATAGCCGTGCTCGTCTTGGAACTCTGGCGTCACGGTCAGTAAGGCACGCGCTTAAAACTGTCCTCTAAATCCGCCATACGCGCATCGTAAGAAGGGATCCCCTCGCAACCAGCAACAAAGTTATACGGAATCGCTTCATCACCGTGGATATCGAGGCACATTTTCACCCCTGTTTGTTCCATGCGCGCACGAACATGATACACCTCAGGGCTGCGCTCAATCGTGGGGGCTTGCCATTCGCGGTTCAAGTTGGCACCCACCGCATTGGTGCGCAAGTGGCCACGCACACTGCCGTCGGGGTTCATATTCGGCACCACGTAAACGTCTGCCTTTGCCAACAGCGCACGGGCGGTGGTGTCCGTGTCGTCAAGCAATCGGTCGAGCAGCCCCTCGATAAACCATTCCGCCATGGTTTCGCCAGGGTGTTGGCGCGCAATCAGCCAAATCGGTGTTTTTGCTTGCGCAGACTCACTGAGCTCTGAGCGGATTTTCAAAAGGCTAATATCACGCCCGTCCAAGGTCTGGCCGAGGGTTTCTAGCTGACATTGCGGATAGGTCTGCGCTTGGTGAATCAAATCCAGGTGGAGCTCATAGCTATACGGCGCGAAGTAGGCGAAATACATCGAACCATGTTGCGGCGTGACTTTAATGGTTAGGGTGTCGCCGTCAAATTCGGTGGGGACACGGAACCAAGTATCACGGTCGTAAGAGGCGACCGCTTGATAATCTCTCCAGCCTTCCGGGTAGGCCGAACCTGCCAGTTGCTGAATATGCAGTGTGTGAGCCTGATTGACTTGCGCCTCTAAGCGAAAGTGAAACCACTGATAAAATTCAGACTGGTTGTCGTTATGAATGGCAAGTTGAATGTTGTTGATGTCGTCATCGTTAACAACGCGAATATTCCCGCTGTCGAACTGGCTAAAAATACGCATAGAGCATCCTTTATCGGTTTGAGAGGCCAGCTGTGTTTGCACCTGAGGGTAAGCCTTTTGTTATTTCCGCTTCTTCTGTTGTCTATTTGAGCAGACAACGGACGTTGACGGATTTATGCTGATTGAATCTCTGTGATTATCTTGCCGTGCCMACGGTGAGCTGGCAAGGTGCTGTCTCGATCCAAGCCAATTCTCCAGGCTTTTGAACACAAAAAGGAGCCATTATGCAGCTTCACGATCAGACGTTACTCAAATCTCAGGCCTTAATTAACGGCAAATGGGTTGATGCCGATAGCCAACAAACCCGCGCAGTGATCAATCCTGCGAACGGAGAGCACTTGGCGACGGTACCCAATATGGGGGCGGAGGAAACCAGCCGCGCCATTGATGCGGCGGATGCGGCGTTACCCGAATGGCGAGATTTAACCGCCAAAGCGCGGGCTGACGTGCTATATCGCTGGTACGAGCTGATGCTCGAGCATAAAGACGACCTCGCCGCTATCATGACGGCTGAGCAAGGCAAGCCATTAAAAGAAGCGTCGGGAGAGATCCAATATGCGGCGTCGTTTTTACAGTGGTTTGCTGAAGAAGCGAAGCGCGTTTATGGCGCGACTATTCCCGCGGAGCAAGCGGACAAGCGTATTTCAGTGATCAAGCAGCCGATTGGCGTGACTGCGGCGATTACCCCGTGGAACTTTCCGGCGGCGATGATCACCCGTAAAGCGGCAGCCGCCCTGGCGGCAGGGTGTACCATGGTAGTGAAGCCTGCAAGCGATACGCCATTGTCGGCGCTGGCGCTAGGGGATTTAGCGTTACGAGCTGGGGTGCCAGCTGGGGTGATCAGCGTGGTGACTGGGGCGTCGGGCCCCATCGGCGATACCTTATGCGCCGACAGACGCGTCCGTAAGCTCTCGTTTACCGGCTCCACCGAAATCGGCGCACAGCTGATGGAAAAATGTGCCCCAAGTATCAAGAAGCTCTCGTTGGAGTTAGGTGGCAACGCGCCCTTTATTGTGTTTGATGATGCCGATATTGATGCCGCGGTTGAAGGTGCCATCGCGGCGAAGTTTCGTAATGCTGGGCAAACCTGTGTCTGTGTGAACCGCATTTACGTGCAAGCGGGCGTGTATGAAGCCTTTGCAGAAAAGTTTATCCAGGCGGTGAGTCAATTGCAGGTGGGTAAAGGCACCGACGATGGTGTAGACATTGGCCCACTCATTAACAAAGGGGCAATAGAAAAAGTGAATGCCCATCTGGATGATGCCAAGCAAAAAGGCGCTGCGATTGAGCTGGGTGGCGCGTGCCCTGAGCTGGGAGAAAACTACACTCAACCGGCGGTGATTAAATACGCGACCCCAGCGATGCAGATAGCTAAAGAAGAGACCTTCGGCCCCGTGGCCCCGCTATTTTCTTTTGAAGAAGAGGCGGATGCCATCGCCATGGCCAATGATACCGAATTTGGTCTCGCGTCTTACTTTTATGCCAAAGACATTAGCCGCGTGCATCGGGTAGCTGAAGCGTTGGAATACGGCATGGTGGGGATTAACACCGGCCTGATTTCGRCCGCGGTCGCGCCCTTTGGTGGGGTGAAGCAATCGGGCCTTGGCCGTGAGGGATCACACTGGGGACTCGATGAGTATCTAGAAATCAAGTACTTGTGTTTGGGCCTTTGATAACGTGAGCGATTTGTACCGCCAAGTGTTAAAAATTACTGACACGTAAAGCGGTTCTTACGCGGTTTATGGCAGTCAACTTGCCTCTAACGCCACCAAATCGGTGATAATTCAGGCAAGTTGACTGTTTTTTGGCGGCTTAGTGTATGAATATTTGCATTTGCCCACATCCGCTCTGTTGTTGGCTTTTCATCCGTGGTAAAACTCAAGTAATATGCGTAAGAGAAGTCCAACCGTTGCCTTGGTGCAGCATGTTGGCGAACCAAACCAAGTGGAGATACAAGTTTGATCAATGTGTTCCTTGTAGATGATCACGAGCTGGTTCGCACAGGGATTCGACGTCTTTTAGAAGACGTTCGTGGCATAAAAGTGGTAGGGGAAGCCGACAGCGGTGAAGCTGCACTCAAGTGGTGCCGGCAAAATCACGCCGATATTGTCCTAATGGACATGAATATGCCAGGTATCGGTGGGTTAGAGGCAACACGCAAGTTGCTTCGCTACTCGCCGGACGCCAAGATTATCGTGCTCACGATCCATACAGAAAACCCGTTCCCAACTAAGGTAATGCAAGCGGGCGCCGCGGGTTATTTGACCAAAGGCGCCGGTGCCGATGAAGTGGTGAACGCGATCCGCATGGTCAATAGTGGCCAGCGTTATATTTCACCGGACATTGCCCAGCAAATGGCACTCAGTCAGTTCTCTGCCTCTTCAGATAATCCTTTCAAAGAACTGTCAGAGCGTGAATTGCAGATCATGCTAATGATCACCAAAGGGCAAAAGGTTACCGACATTTCCGAGCAACTTAGCCTGAGCCCGAAAACGGTGAACAGTTACCGTTATCGCTTATTCAGCAAGTTGGGCATTAATGGCGATGTGGAATTGACCCACCTTGCTATCAGGCACGGCATGCTCGACACCGAAACCCTGTAACGCGAAGTAATCCAGGACGAGACCGCGCAGTGCCGAACACCTTCGATGCGAAAAGCTTTCTAAAAACCGTCCCTCACCAGCCTGGCGTTTATCGCATGATGAACGCCGCGGGTGAAATTATCTATGTGGGTAAGGCCAAAGATCTCAGTAAACGCCTAGCCAGCTACTTTCGGGTGCAGGTTGCCAGTGAGAAAACCAAAGCCTTGGTACGGAACATCGCCGATGTAGAGGTGACGGTGACCCACACCGAAACCGAAGCGCTGATCCTCGAGCACAACCTGATCAAGCAGCACCGCCCCAAATACAATGTATTGCTGCGAGACGACAAGTCTTACCCTTATATCTATCTCAGTGCTCACGAGCATCCACGGCTGGCGATCCACCGCGGCGCGAAAAAGAAAAAGGGCGAATATTTTGGTCCCTTTCCTGATGCCAATGCGGTGCGTAAAAGCTTGCATCTGTTGCAGAAAATATTCCCGGTTCGCCAGTGTGAAGACTCGGTGTATGCCAACCGCAGCCGGCCTTGCTTGATGTATCAAATTGGTCGTTGCTCTGGACCTTGTGTGCCAGGGCTGATTAGTGATGACGACTACGCCGAGCAAGTCAATTTTGCCCGTATGTTTTTACAAGGCAAAGACCGCGAAGTGATCGACAGCTTGGTGACCAAGATGGAAACCGCCAGCCAAGAGCTGCAATTTGAAAAGGCGGCGGAATACCGCGACCAAATCCAAGCGTTGCGCCGTGTGCAAGAGCAGCAGTTTGTTTCGCAAGACAGTGACGATGACATCGACGTTATCGGCTTTGCACTAGAAAACGGGGTAGCGTGCATTCATGTGCTCTTTTTGCGTCAGGGTAACGTGCTGGGCAGTCGTAGCCACTTTCCTAAGATGCCGGCAGAAACCGACCCTGGTGAAGTGGTTTCAAGTTTTGTCAGCCAGTTTTACTTGGCGCAAGCGGAAGGGCGCACCATTCCCAGCCATATTTTGATTTCTGACGATATCGGTGATGATCTTGGTTGGCTGTCAACTACCTTGAGTGAAATCGCCGGCCGCAATGTGCGCCTACAAAGCCGTCCGCGCGGGGCCAGAGCCCGCTTTTTGAAGCTGGCCAACACCAATGCGCGCACCGCCCTGACCAGCAAAATCAACCATCGGATGACCATCCAGAATCGTTATCAAGCGCTGCAAGAAACCTTAGGCTTAGAGCCGGTTAAGCGCATGGAGTGCTTTGATATCAGCCACACCATGGGCGAGAAAACGGTCGCCTCTTGCGTGGTGTTCAACCAAGACGGGCCGCTGAAAAAAGAGTATCGCCGTTACAACATTGAAGGGATCACTGGTGGCGATGATTATGCCGCGATGGCGCAGGTACTGACGCGCCGTTATAGCAAGCAAGTCGAGCCAGAAAAAATCCCCGATATCATTGTGATTGATGGGGGTAAAGGCCAGCTCAGCCGTGCTTGGGAGGTGCTCGAGCCGCTGATCGCCGACTGGCCGGTTAACCCGCTTATTTTAGGTGTAGCTAAAGGCACCAGCCGTAAACCGGGGCTCGAGACATTGATTAAGGTCTCGGGCGAAGAGTTTTCGCTGCCTGCAGACTCGCCGGCGTTGCACCTTATCCAACATATTCGTGATGAAAGCCACGATCATGCCATTGCCGGACACCGCGCGGCACGGGGTAAAGCACGCAAGCAAAGTGTGCTCACCCAAATTGATGGCGTTGGCCCTAAACGTCGCCAGGCCTTGCTGAAATACTTGGGCGGGATTCAAGAGCTGAAAAACGCCAGTGTTGAAGAAATCGCCAAGGTGCCCGGGATCAGCGCCACATTGGCAGAGAAAATTCATTCCTCATTGCAAGGTTAGTGGCAATGGGGCACCATAACCCAGTTAATCCTAAAATAAAAAGCTGAGCATGCGTCTAAATATACCTACCATTTTGACCTTTTTGCGCATTGCGCTTATTCCGGTCTTTGTTATTGCCTACTATTTGCCTTATGCCTGGGCGCCATTTGCGGCAGCACTCATTTTTGTGATTGCTGGTGCCACCGATTGGTTAGATGGTTATTTAGCGCGTCGCTTAAAGCAATCGACCCGTTTTGGCGCGWTTTTAGATCCCGTCGCCGACAAAGTGATGGTGGCGATTGCCATGGTGCTGATTGTCGAGCACTACGCCTCTATTTGGATTACCATTCCCGCGGCAACCATGATTGCGCGTGAGGTGATTATTTCAGCCCTGCGCGAGTGGATGGCTGAAATCGGCAAACGTGCCAGCGTCGCGGTCTCTTGGGTGGGTAAATTTAAAACCGGCTCACAAATGTTCGCCCTGACCATGCTGCTTTGGCATGGCGCGCCGTGGATTGAATGGTTAGGCTATGTCGCGCTCTATGCCGCAACCGGCTTAACCTATTGGTCGATGTATCAATATATGATGGCGGCCAAAGACGACTTGCTCGCCGATCCGGACGATGAATAAACCGAGCACTGAGCAAACGCATTCACGCCCGTGACGTATCAATAAAAACGCAGCCACGATTGGGCTGCGTTTTTTGTTTGCTGCTGGTGGCAGCGCGCGTGAGTCTGCCTGTTTGGCGTCGCGCTTAAGCGAACCGCTGGACTTCGCGCTTTAGGATTAGCGCGGCTAGCTTAGCGCGGCTAGCCTAGCGCTTGGGAATGGTCAGCACAAAGGCCGCGCCTTGCAGCGGAGAGTCGCTGGCGTGGATGTTGCCATCGTAACTGGCAATGATTTCATCGCACACCGCTAACCCGATGCCGGTGCCAGGGTTGAGCTGATCGGCACGCACCCCGCGCTGGAATATGCTTTCCCGATATTGTGCTGGTACTCCGGGGCCATCGTCTTCAATCGCCAGTTGCCACACTTCGCCATGATCGTCGAGCCGGATTTGCACGGTTTCAAGGCAAAACCGATAGGCGTTTTCCAGCAAGTTACCGAGTAACTCCATCAAATCACTACGGTGCACCGGTAAAGAGGCGCTTTCATCAAACGCTCGCACCACTTTCACCGGTTTATCGCGATAGGCCTTATCTAACATGCCCGTCAGGCTATCAATTGGTGCGGTCAGTGGGCTATCTTCGCGTTTCAGGCCACATTGCCCCACCAATGCGCGTTTAAGCTGATATTGCACCATGTCATCCATCTGACTGACCTGCTCCAAAATCCGCTTATTTAGCTGCTCGCGCGACAGATGATTATCATCGAGCAGGGCATTGGTGGCGGATAAACGCGTTTTTAAGCTGTGCGCCAAATCATCCATGGCGTGGCGATAACGGGATTTTTGCTTTTCCCGCTGGGTGATCATCCGGTTAAGCGCTTGGGTGACATCTTGCAGTTCGTCAGGGTAATCGTTATCCAGTGTTTGCTGGCGTGATTCAGTAATCGCGATCAGCTCTCTGGCTAAGCGGCGCAGTGGGGAAAAGCTCCAATGACACGCGGCAACCACGAGTGCCGACGCCGAGACAAACAGCAGGCTAATGTAAAACCAGGTCTCTGCTTCTAAATCGGCTAGCTGTTGTTTTTGTTTGTCGACGTTGCGCAGCACAAACAGCCGGTTTTCGCTATCACCGGGTTGTTTTTCTGATGAAAGCCGCTGTGCCACTACGTTAAAGCCAGCAATGGAAAGATACTGCGGCTTTTTCGCTTCGTTAGGGATCAGCGTGCAGATATCGTCGATATTAAACGCTTGCACATCGCGCGAGGTCCACAGCGTGTGATTATCGGGCGTACATAGCACCGACATATAATCGCTGCTGGACGGGTCAAGCGATTGGATCCAAGCGGTCAGCTGGTCAGCGCGGATCAGCCCGTCTTTACTGAGCTGCGCCATCACCATCGGAATTTGTGAGGCCAGATCGCGCGAGTAAGCCGCCATTGAATTTTGCTGATACAGCTTATTAATCAAGGCCGCAAGCGCAATCGAGAAAAGGAGAATAATGCCAATCGAGGTGGCGAGCACGCGGGTGCGCAGTCGAGGGCGACATTGGCAAAGGGTAAATTGGCCTAGTTTCATGGTTTACTCAGCTTGGATCTCGAACAGGTAGCCTTGGCCACGCACAGTCGAGATGGGGTTGTCGTGTCCGGTTTGGATCAGCTTTTTACGCAGACGACTGATCATCACCTCAATGGTGTTAGGGTCGCCATCTTGGTCATGATACAGCACATCGAGCAAGCGTTGTTTAGAGATCACTTCGCGACTGTGACGAATCAGGTACTCAAACAAATCATATTCAAAGGCGGTCAGCTCCAGTGCTTGGCCATTGACGGTAACCGATTTCGCCAACAGATCTAACTCGATATCACCAGCGGTAATGGTGGGCTTCACAAAACCCGCACTGCGGCGTACTAATGCGTTTAGTCGTGCGACTAGTTCCGGTTTTTGAAACGGCTTTACCAAATAATCATCGGCACCGGCATCTAAGCCCGTGACTTTATCTTGCCAATTGGCGCGCGCTGTGAGGACCAAAATCGGCAGGCGWAGCCCTTTGGCGCGAATATCTCGAATAAGGCTAATGCCATCTTGATCGGGCAAACCGAGGTCAACAATGGCAATATCATTGGGGTATTGGTCAGCGTAGTAAAGCCCTTCGCTGGCAGTGCTGGCACAGCGAACATGGTGGCCGAGTTCACTGAGTTCGGTGTTCAGGTGATGACTTAAAATCGAGTCATCTTCAATAATAAGAACCTGCATAAAAGCCCCTGTAAAACAAAAAAGCGCCCGAGGTGGACGCCTTTATTATAGGTTTAATAAACTGAATTTTGGCTGACTCAGCGACCGTCTCCGGCGTGACGTTACACCAAAATAATCATCAAGGTGCCGGCCAAGGTCAAAATAACGTTGGCAATCGCGTAAGTGCCCGCATAGCCCAAGGCAGGAATGGTGCTGCGAGCATGCTCGTTGATCATATCCATCGCCGGCGCACAGGTTCTTGCCCCGATGATTGCGCCAAACAAGAGCGCGCGGTTCATTTTAAGCACATAGGCCCCCACCAGATAAGCAATAATCACGGGGATCACGCTAATCACAATGCTGGCCAGGATCACCGAAAAGCCCATGTCCGCGATGTAATCAAACAGCCGGCTACCGGCACTCAGTCCAATGCCAGCCATAAAGGTCATCAGGCCGAGATCTTTCACCATATTCAGCGCCCCTTGGGGCACATAGCCGAAAGTGGGGTGGTTGGCACGTAAAAAGCCGAGGCTGATCCCCGCCAACAGCAAGCCAGCGGCATTACCCAGGCCAAAGGTCACTTGGCCGAAGGTGAGGGTGATCATCCCTAAGCCCAGCCCCAAAATAAAGAAGCAGCAAAAGGCGAGCAAATCCGACATCTGGCTATGAATCGAAATAAAGCCGATGCGGTCGGCCAAGCCTTTTACGCGGCTTTTCTCACCACTGATTTGCAGCACATCGCCTTTGTTGAGGATAATTCCTTGGTCCATCGGCATCTCAACCTGAGCGCGCACCACTCGGTTTAAAAAGCAACCGTATTCCGACAGGTTTAAATCCGACAGCTTTTTCTGCGCCACGCTGTCATTTTTCACCACGATTTCTTCCTCGACAATACGCAAGTCGAGCAGATCGCGGTCAAACACTTCTTTACCGTTACGAAAGCTGGGGTCCAGCCGCGCATGGCTGTCGGGATAGCCCACCAAGGCAATCTCGTCGCCTTGCTGCAAAATGGCGTCCCCATCAGGGTTAGCCAAAATGCCGTTACGGCGAATACGCTCGATATAACAGCCGGTTTGGCGATAAATACCCAGCTCTCGCAAGTTGCGGCCATCAATCCAATCGATCAATTCAGGCCCCACCCGATAGGCGCGAATAATGGGTAAATAGACCTTACGCTGTGATTCACTGCCCAAGCCGCGCTCAATCGCAATCTGTTGGGCGGAGTGCTCAAGGTTATGGCGCTGCAACTTCGGCATCAATTTCGCCAGCACAATCAAGCTCACCAGGCCGGTGAGGTAGGCCATGGCATAGCCGACACTGAGGTTATCAATCATCATCCCCAGTTGTTCGCCTTCCGCGCCGGTTAAGCCGGAGTTAAGCGCATCTTTCGCGCCCACCAATACCGGGGTGGCGGTAAGCGCGCCGGCCATCATCCCGGTGGCAATGCTGATATCCAGCCCCAATTGCTCTTGGAAAAACAAGGTTAAGCCAATAGCACTGAGTAGCACGGCCAAGGCAAGCAATAGGTATGATTTTCCGTCACGGAAAAAGACGCCAAAAAAGTTCGGCCCCGCCTCAATCCCCACGCAGTAGATAAACAGCATAAAGCCGATGCTGAGGGTATCGGGCGAGAAGGTGAACCCCGCGTTGCCAAAAATGATCGCGGTAAACAACACGCCGATGGATCCGCCGAGTTGCACACTACCAATTTTGATCTTTCCGACCGCGAGGCCGAGGGCGAGAACCACAAAAAGGAGTAAAATATCGTTTTGGAGCAGGAGGTTATTGACGTCTATATTCACAGCACAAATGTCCGACAGAGCGTGCAGGGGGTTAATGTGGTGAAAATTATACCAACCTTAATCACACTTTGTTGTACAAATTTAGTGAAATAATCATTAATTTTGCGTAAAAAAAGACCAGTTGCACGTTTTTTGGAAGCATCCACAAAAAATGGCAGCCCCGACTGGCTTTTTAGACCCAACCAACACGCCCGCAAGACCCCAGCCAAATCCTCGAAGCAATCTCACAGAATTAGCGCTAGCTAACATTTTAGACATGAGGGAATGAAAACGTTATCACGCCTCTGTTAGGCTAATCCTTACGACAAAAAAGGGAATGGCCTATCGGATGCCCAAAACCGGCGGGCGGTAGCGTGGGAAGGCTGGATAGTTAACCCGCTTATCGGATAGAAAGCCGAGTCGGATGCACGCTTTCGCGGGGAAGAGACAGACAGTAATCGCAATAACTGACTATTAATAACAGTCAGTTAAGAAATAGAAAGGCGCGTATAACGGTTTTGGAAAATCGAGCATGCGCACTAACACAATGTTAGGCAGAAGAAATGACAATACATGAGCTTGACCTTCTTGATAATGCGCTCGACAGTCTGTCCGAGGCCCTATCGAAATTTGAGGAAGGTGACGACGGTGACCACAAGGCCTATAAATTTGCTGTGCTTCACTTGGCGCATTTCATTGAGTTGATCTTTAAACACCACATAGCATCGAAGCACCCGCTGTTGATCTATAAAGATCCTTTCTCAAAGAAGCTGGATAAGAACAAGACTATAGGTCTCTGGGAAGCTGTGAATTTCATCAATAACGAAGCTCCTGACACGGTATTACCGGAATTCCGTAAAGACCTGGAATGGATAAAACGGCTAAGAAATGAGATAGAGCATCACAAGTTCACTATGGACGTTCCGCAGGTACGAACTACGATGGGCCGCTTGTTCCGCTCGGTGATGGAGTTTCTCGAAGAATATACTGAGGTAGAAATAGAAGAGCATATTCCAAGGCACACAAAGGACACGTTTAAGATTCTGTCTGATGAATATGAATTTTCAGTGCGTGACGCTATCAGGCAGGCAGAAGAAGTGGAGGAAGAGAACCCCATAGACTATTCCGATGATCCTGATGCGGCTCCGGTTCGTCTTGAGTGCCCAGAATGCGGTCACCTCACGCTTGTGGTAAATGAAGATTCTGGAACAGGTTATCGTTGCACTTTTTGCCAAAATGAAGAGAGCGATGAGTTACCCGCAAACTGCGACATTTGTGGTATTTCGACTACGGTTGGGGAGTTGGTCTACTGGGAAAACGAAATGGAACAAGTGGAAGGACGTTGCTACTACTGCTCTGGAAGGCACCACGCTGATAAAGATGATTAGCCGACCAATGCCCAACAAAACGCGTCACTCGGATGGCCTTTTCTTCGCTTCGCTGCGCAAAGGCCACCGGTGCGCTCTGCGTTAGACATAAGGAGAAAAAATGCAAGTATGGCGATTAGTTGCTCATCATGAAGAGTCACAAAAAGCACTCGCAAGAATGATAGAAATTGGACGAATTGCTATTGGTTGGTCAAGTATCGGGGATCTTTCCGAATTGGATCCAAGTAATTATACTGAAATAACCAATAAGCTAGAAACTATACAGCCTGATGTAAACAATTCCAATATGGCAGGGCCAAGTTTGTGGAACCTGTATGCAGAAGTTGAGATTGGTGATCAAATTATAGTTACGGCAAGTGGTAAAAGAAAATGTGTTTTTGAAATAACAGGGCCATACATTTTTGATTCTGATAATTCAATTATTGGCTACTCCCATCAACGGCAAGCTGCTTTAACTAACATTGACCCTGAAGCGCTATGGGAAGCATCTGAATCCAACGTAGCAAAAGGTGAGAATGTCAGGTGGACATTAGCGAAGTGTAAGGGTACGAAGAAATCGAATGATATTGTGCATTTTGAAGGTAAAAGGTATTCGGTAGTATCGACTGCAATTGAGCGAGATCGATCGGCTCGTGAAAAGTGCATACGCCACTTTGGTTGCAACTGCCAAGTCTGTGGAATGAACTTTCAAAATCTATACGGAGATATAGGGCGTGACTATATTCATGTACATCATCGAGTAGATTTGGCTTATAGCGACGGTGAGCATATTATTAATCCAGAAACAGACCTAGTTCCTCTTTGTCCTAATTGCCATGCAATGATTCATACAGATAAACCTGCTATGTCAGTGGAAAAACTGAAGGAAATTTACAATCGCAATGGTGCCTAACAAGAGAGTTGGGCTCACGCTGGATTTGATCCGTTTTACTGGAAACGTATCGACGATCTTATGACGTCAGCTTGTTCTCGTTCCCACGCTCCTGCGTGGGAATGCATATCTAGCTCTTGCTATTATTCAAACACAAACAGCACCATAAACAGTGTTATATTATTCTGCCTAGGGCGTTGAACTGGCTTGCTCGCTACAGGTATTGACGCTGTCCGCTAGTGTTAGAACAGGGGTCAAGTGCGATTCGGTGACTTTATGGTGAACCCTGCCTGTGATTCAAAATTCGTATACATTCCCACGCAGGAGCGTGGGAACGAGTTATACCAAAAATGGTTTGTTCGTGGCGTGGTTTTAAATTCCTCTAATCCTAAAACTGTGGTGGCATGGATGGCGGCTTTGTCGGTTGGTATGGGCTCAAGCAGCGATGAGCTATTTCTTGTCGCGGCGGTGCTGACTTGTATGTTGGTCGGCTTTTTGGTGAATGGGATGTGCTCCCTCTTGTTTTCAATCAACGGCGTGATGAACGTCTACCAAAAAGTGGCACATTGGGTCGAGCGAGTAGTGTCTGGGATCTTTGCTCTGGCAGGATTAGGATTGCTGCGCCCCGCCTTTAGCCGCAATCCTGCGTGAGGCTTTACCTCAACCTAACTTGAGGGGTTAATCTGGTGCCATTCACATAAGGAGTCGACGATGACATCAGCAACCATGATTGAAGAGTATTTACACCGCCTCGCGTTGAGTGAGGCGAAGGGCGCGGCACTGGTCACTGAGTTTATTGAAAAGCACTTGGCGCGGTATGCGTTTTCTAGCCTTAATGCCATGGCGGGGCAGCCGCTTTCTTTACAGACGGATGCCTTGTTTGAGCGGTTGGTGGTGAACCAACAAGGTGGCTATTGCTTTGAGCACAATAAAATCGCCTACCTTGCCCTGAAATATTTGGGGTTTGATGTGCGCAGTGTGCTGGCGCGGGTGATGCTTAATGGTAAACCCACCAATCCGCGCACTCACCGTATGAATATGCTTGAGCTCGATGGCGAGACTTATCTAGTGGACGTTGGTTTTGGCAATAAAACCCCGCGCGGGTTACTCAATATCAACCAGCGCACCTGCACTATTGGGCACGATACCTATCAAATCACGCGCAATGGCGATGTAGTGACGGTGGTATTACACGAGCCCGAGCAACCGCCATTAACACTGTACGAGGTTGAGCTTTATGATGTGGTAGAAGCCGACTTTGACGTGGCGCACTTCTATTCTCATCAGCACCCTGAAGCCATTTTCGTCAATAACCTTGTGGTGTCGTTGATCACCGCCTCACACCGCTATTTGATCCGTAATCAGCAGTTTTTGGTCTGGAATGCGGCAGGGCACCTTATTACCGATAAAAGTATCGATAGCGTCGAGGAGTTAACCCAGTTGGTTTATGAGGTGTTTTTATTGCAACCGCCCAAAGCCGTGTTGGAAACCGTGTTTGCAAAGGTGGCGGCCAACGCGGCGGCTTGAGTGAGCGGGTGCTCGCGACGGATGAATGCGATGAGGTGTTGGTTAACACTGATTGAAGACACCGCTACCGTCAACCTCCACCATCTGAAAAGCTTGCCAGTGATCAGCGGTGCCTATTCACGCCGTATTACTATTCATCACCGCTTGGTCTATCAAGTCCTCGAGAATGAACAGGTGGTGAAAGTGCTCAGGCTCTGGAGCCATTATGAGTAGTGGCTGTCATCGGTCTTTATTGGCTGCTTTGTTGATTGTGTTGTTCTCTGGGCTGTGCACTATGTTTGGAACGCGATAATAATCAATTTCTCTCATCACACGTTAGCAATATGCACTACGCTAAAATTACAACTGACTAAAATTTAAAGAGAAAGCTGAGCTGGCTGATAATAGCGAGCGGGTGATTGTACACCGTTGAGTGAATGAGCAAGGAATGTATATGTCTGTTTTAGATAAAGTTTTATATGTCGAGGATGACCCTGATATACGCGAAATTGCTACTCTCGCATTAGAGGATGTGGGAGAGCTCACTCTCAAAACCTGTGAGTCTGGTGAGCGAGCCTTGCAGGAAGTGGAAGGCTTTAAGCCGCAACTCATACTGCTCGACGTCATGATGCCGAATATGGATGGACCCGAAACTCTCACTGCGATGCGGGAACGAGGGTTCGTTGATGACTCGGTACTGGTTCTTTTTATGACCGCGAAAGTTCATCCAGAAGAGGTGGCTCGCTATAAAGCGTTAGGCGTGAGTCAGGTTATCTCTAAGCCTTTTGACCCTATGACATTGGCTGACGAAATTAAGGCGTTTTGGGACGAATTCAATGAACGATAGCAAAAAGAACAACGGAACCGATGAGCGACTAGAAAGGCTTAAAGAGGCGTATGCAAAAAGGTTGTCGTCTGAATTTAAACAGCTCCATGCCATCAATGAAAAGATAGYATCAGGCCATGATGATCAGGAAACCTTAAAAGCGTTGCATGCGGGGTTGCACACGATAGCAGGCGCGGCAGGAACATTTGGCTTTCCTAGTCTTGGGGAGGCAGCTCGCCAGTTCGAGCAACAAGTTGGCAATCGCTTATCTCAAGTTGAACAGCAAGCCAGTTTACCTGATGATTGGATCGAGGCGCTTGAGTTAGCGCATAACAAAGACAGTCTCTCAGCAAATCAGAGCACCACAACAATACAGCAGCCGGTCATGGAAGGAGCGCCTGTTATCGGCTTGGTCGAGCGCGATAATATTTTGGCTGAATACGCCCGATCCCAGTTTGCTCGTTTTGGCTTCCAGGTGCATTGGGTCAAAGAAGCAGACGAAGTAAATCAATTAACCAGTCATGCACCGGACTTAATGCTGGTTGACCATCATGCCATTAAGAATGACGCGCCTGATACCAATTTAGCGGATGTATGGAAAATCAAGCTGCGAGACTTTAAATGTCCAATCTTCTTCATTGGCGCGGAAGAAAGTTATAAAGCCAGGCTGCAAGCATTACGCGCAGGAGGCTCAGGTTATTATACCAAGCCGTTGGACATGTCTACACTCGCGTCCAAGTTTGCGTACATGCTCGGGCACAATGATAAAGAGCCTGGGCGAGTTATGATTATTGATCAAGACGCCGCTTTAGTCTCGCAATGCCAATCTGTTTTAGAAAACGCAAACATGCACATCGAGGTAGTGTCGAATCCCGAACAAACCTTTGAATGTATCAGCGAGTTCAACCCTGAAGTTATTCTCATTAGCGTCTGGTTATCTCAGGTTACGGGTGCAGAATTGGCCACTTTGCTGGCGCAGACAGAACACTGGGCGCATCTGCCGATTATTTTCCTTTCTCGCGACCCTAATGCAGATTTGCGTCGTCAATCATTGCTGATCGACGGCGATGCCATTCTTGAGGTTCCCGTGGATAAAGCGCTTTTGGTGAGCCTTTGTCAGCGGAGGGTCCAGCGCCTTCGGACTTTCAATCGTACCCAGCACCAGGACAGCCTCACAGGTCTATTGAAGCACGCGAGCATCAAAGACGCGTTGCAAAAGCAATGGCAATTGGCACAGCGCCGGTCGCAAGTTTTTAGCGTAGTCATGTTAGATATCGATCATTTTAAAGGCGTCAACGACACCTACGGTCATGCCATTGGCGATCAAGTGATTGCTGCAATTGGCACGCTGGTACGTCAGCACTTTAGAAATACGGATAAGCTTGGCCGTTACGGCGGAGAAGAATTTGCACTCGTATTACCCGATTGCGATATGCACCAAGCAGAGAAACTAGTGAACCAGTTACGCGAAGACTTTGCAGCGGTTAAGTTTAAAGCAAATGATACACCTTTTTCGTGCACGCTTTCCGCTGGTATTGCCGACAATCAGCGTTTTCCGGCAGAAACAGGTGAATCCCTATTGACACTCGCTGATAAAGCCTTATACCGCGCCAAACATGATGGTCGAAATTGTGTGGTACAAGCAGTCATTACTTCTTAACCGCGAATACACGGGAGCTTTTGTATGCGAACGCCACCTGTTCCAGACAACGAAGTGCAGCGTCAACAGGCGTTAGACGAAACCGAGTTGCTTAATAGTGGTGCCGACCCTCGCTTTGATCGCATTACTCGCTTATGCCTTGACTTGTTTTCTGTGCCTATCACGCTGGTGTCACTGATCGATCGTGAGCGACAATACTTTAAGTCTCGTCAGGGGTTAGATGCCTTTGAAACCTCAAGGGATATCTCTTTTTGTGGGCACGCCATTATGGGTAGTGAACCATTGATTATTGAAAACGTGCTAGACGATATGCGTTTTTGTGACAATCCACTTGTCTGTGGGGCGCCAGATATTCGATTTTATGCGGGTATGCCGATTCACAGCAGCGAGGGTTATCGACTGGGCACGCTATGCCTAATTGATAACCAACCAAGGCAGTTTAGTGAAGAAAACGTGGCGCAACTAAAGAACCTTGCTGGCATGGTGGAGGATCTGATTTGGAGCGATACCTATCAGCGGCGTGAGTCAACAGCGTTGCAGAAACAACTGCAGGCTAGCCACGATGAAATGGCATCGCTGATTAATAACATACCAGGCATCACGTTTCGTTGTTTGCCAGATAAAAGCTGGACCATGCTTTACATCAGTAACCAAGTTGACACCATCAGTGGTTATGCCGCCGACGATCTGATAAACAATAAACGTGTTTGTTATGCAGATCTCATTCATCCTGATGATGTTTCATTGGTTGATGACGCTGTTACTAACGCCATGGCCAATAATGAAGGATGGCATATTGAGTACCGTGTTCGGCATCGTACGCTGGGTTTTCGCTGGGTAGAAGAACGAGGTAAATGTATAGACACAGACCCTAGGCATCCACAGGTGCTTGAAGGGTTTATTATCGATATTACTCGAGAGCGCAATGCCCTGACGCAGCTGGAGCGGCATCATCAGGCGTTAGCGGTGCTGACTGACATTGCCTTTTCAAGCCATAGTAGCTTGGATGATAGAATTAATCATGCTTTGGAAGAAGCCAAGCAGTATTTGCGGGCTGAACTGGCGATTGTCAGTGAAACCAAAGACGATGTGTATATAGTTAACTGGATAGTCGGACCTCCAGACTCGGTCATTGATGCAGGACAGCAGTTTGCGTTAAAAGATACTTGGTGCCAGCTGCTCATGTCAGAAAATTCCCGTACATCTGTGACGGAACAGTTTATCGCTGACACCTGCCGTCCGGAATTCTACCAACACCCGTGCTATAAAGCGGCACCGCTAGGCAGTTATGCAGGTGTGGTTATTTATGTCTATGGTCGCCCTTGGGGCACATTGAACGTGTCGTCTTCTCGTGCGCGTTCGGAAGATTACAATGATGGTGAAAAGCTGTTTCTGCGTCTATTGGGCAACTGGTTATCTGATGTACTGACCCAAAATCTGAGCCAGCAACGGCTGACCAAGTTAGCGGCATTGCTACCGGGAACGCTGTACCAATTCCGTCGCTTTCCCGATGGACGGATGATTTTTCCCTATAGCTCCCCTCAAATAGAATCTTTGTACGGCATTACACCAGAGCAGGCCGCTGAAGACGCCACGCCCGCGTTTGAACGTATCCATCCTGGTGATATCGAGGCTATCCAGCAATCCATTGAGCATTCGGCAGACACGTTAGAATATTGGCAAGCGACCTACCAGAGTGATTGTCCAGGAAAGGGGTACCGTTGGATTTCGGGTGAGGCGCAGCCAGAAAAAATGATTGACGGCAGTGTCTTGTGGCATGGTTATTTGCAGGATGTTCACGAACATCACCAAGCACGCTTGGCTCTAGAACAGAGCGAGGCAAGGTTGCGTGGTCTTTTTGACTTCTCCCCGATCGGTATTGCGTTAAATGATTTTGAAACTGGACAATTTCTTGACTTAAATGATGCCCTCATAGCGCCCACAGGTTATACGCGCGAAGAGTTCGTTTCCCTCAGTTATTGGGATGTCACGCCCAAAGAATATGAGCCAGAAGAGAAAAAAGCGCTGGCAAGTATGCAGAACACAGGTCGCTATGGGCCGTTTGAAAAAGAGTACATCCGCAAAGATGGCAGTCGATATCCGGTACGTCTACAAGGCATGCTGAGCACAGAGTTGGACGGAAGAAAGGTGATTTGGTCTCTTGTCGAAGACATTACTGAGCGTAAAAAACTCGACAAAATGAAAGATGAATTTATTGCCACCGTCAGCCATGAACTGCGCACACCATTAACGTCGATCAAAGGCGCGTTAGGGCTCTTGAATGGCGGTGCAACTGGAGATTTACCGCCGAAGGCGAATCAGCTATTGCATACGGCTGAACGGAATGCAACACGTTTAAGCCTACTGATAAACGATTTGTTAGATATGGAAAAGCTTGTCGCAGGAAAAATGCTTATTCAACTCCAAAAACAAGAGCTTGGCCCGCTACTAAATGACGCGATAGAGTCTGTTAAATCCTACCAGCATCAAAACCCGATACAAATACACACCCCGAATAACTGGCCGACGGTGATGGTCAATGTTGACGGAGCAAGATTGATTCAAGCATTAACCAATTTACTGTCCAATGCGATCAAATTCTCCCCTGAGGAAGGGCAGGTGGACGTATCCGTCACAAAAAGCCGTAAAGACGTTGAAATTAGCATCCGAGATTACGGATCCGGCGTGGACAAGGAATTTCAAAACCGACTGTTCCAACGTTTTAGTCAGGCTGACAGCAGTGATAATCGCAAGGTTGCTGGTACAGGACTGGGGCTAGCGATTACGCGGGAGATATGTCAGCAAATGGGCGGTGATGTGGGGTACCGCGATGCTGAGGGTGGCGGGGCATTGTTTTTTATTCAGTTGCAGGTTGAACAATGAGCGTAGTTGCTAAACAGGTGATGGCAACGCTGTTACTGGCCCTTATTGCTGTCGTTGGTAACATGATTAACTTGCCTTTGTTTTTCGGTGTGCATTTTATCTTTGGCTCGGTGGCTGTCATGCTGGCCATAAGATTGATCGGGCTATGGCCAGCCGTGTTCGTCGCGTTAGCTGGCGGTTCTTATACCTGGATACTTTGGGGTCACCCTTACGCGATGCTGGCACTGACATTGGAAGCGTTTGCAGTCAGTTTATTGTATCGCCGCGGCGTAAAAAACTTGGTACTCGCGGATCTCGCTTTTTGGGTAGTGGTGAGTCCGATAGTGCTGATGCCACTCGACGTCATAGTCATCGGGATGGAGGCCAGTTCCGCTATCATGATTGCTCTGAAGCAAGCGCTGAACGGCGTATTCAACGCGCTTATTGCAGGGCTATTGGTGAAACTGCTGATTTGGTATTTCCAGAATGGCACTATCAATTGGTTACCGGCAAAGATACGGCTCCATGCGCTGCTTTTTGATGCCCTGTTGTGCCTGACCCTTATCGCGGGGATGACACCCATCATTATCAACAATCAACATAATATAATAAAAAACGAGCAACGGGTCGCTGACGAACTTAAGCGGGTTGCCGAGGGTGCCGTGGCTCGGCTCAACCAGCAACCCGATCGCTCGCTTGATAGTCAAAAGAGATCATTACGGCCGTCACTGTCTCAAGGTGCGTCTGGTGTGGCGATATTAAATCGCGAGGGAACACCGACAGTACAGGTCGGTGATTTACACTCTGGTTTACCAGGGGGAGTCCGGCCGCTAACCAGTGCCGATAACCTGTCTATTTGGTTGCCGGCGTCGGGGGATAATTTGGTTAACCGCTGGAAAGCGGGTTTTTATCAGTATCAATTACCAATAGCAGACCGGCCCAACGTGTCCGCGTTACTTATAGAGCGGCCCGCAGCACCACTGATAAAAAACATTGAAAATATGCGTAATCAAAGTTTTACGGTGCTATCGGGTATTGCTTTTTTGAGTATACTCGCGGCCTTTTCGTTGAGCCGAATCCTGATTCAGCCTCTATCACGACTCGATAGGGCAAGCCGTCATTTACCTGAAAAAATACGCTATCAATCGAGTGTTGTGCTGCCTCACAGCCGAGTAGCGGAATATGCTGTTTTGTCGACATCGCTGCAAGATATGAGCCATGCGCTTAGCGATAACTTCCGTGAATTGGAGAAAGCTGAGGCGAGTCTTACGGAGGAAGTGCAAAATCGCACCCAAGAACTGGCGAGAACGTCTGATCTATTAAGTAATATATTGGCCGCCTCGACTGAGGTTGCGATTATCGCCACCGACACTAAAGGGGGGATTGCCTTATTCAACACCGGCGCTGAAAGACTACTTGGTTATCAGTCCTCAGAGGTCGTCGATAAAGTTAGCCCTGCACTGTTTCATGTGCCTGAAGAGGTGGAAGAAAGAGCTCAGACGTTAACGGACCAGTTGAATCGTCCGATAACCGGGTTCGATACCTTCGTGGCGATTCCGATGTTAGAAGGTGCAGAAACACGTGAATGGTGTTACATCCACAAACAAGGCCATTATATTCCCGTTACGTTGACAGTGACGGCGATATACGACGATCGTCAAACGATTACCGGTTTCCTCGGTATTGCTCAAGATATCACCGAACGTAAACGCCATGAGCAAATGAAGAATGAGTTCATTTCCACGGTTAGTCATGAGTTACGCACGCCACTCACCTCGGTGTCCGGGGCACTGAGTTTGGTGCGAAGTGGACGCCTAGGCGAGATCCCTGATAAAGCCCAAAAAATACTCGACACCGCACATCGTAATAGCGAGCGGTTAACCTTGTTGATCAACGATTTACTCGATATCGAAAAAATAGCGGCCGGCCAGTTGTATTTTGATATGCACGTTCAACCTATTGATTCCATCCTTGAGCAATGCTTAGAAGAAAATAAAGCATACGGTGCAGAGCGACAAGTCGACATTATCTTGAACAGTGAAACGGCGGATGTCGAGGTTCGGGTAGATAAACAAAGATTGAAGCAAGTCATGGCTAATCTGCTATCTAATGCGATCAAGTTCTCGCCTGATGGAGCCACGGTCGTCATCGATTCCATAGTGAATGAAAAGCAAGTTATCGTCAGTGTCAGTGACCAAGGTTGTGGGATTGCTGAAGACTTCCTACCCAAGCTGTTTGAGAAGTTTGCACAAGCTGACAGCACAGATACTCGTCAAAAAGGCGGCACGGGGCTGGGGTTAGCGATTACTCGTGAACTCATTGAGAATATGAATGGAACGATCCACGTTGAATCAACAGAAGGCAAAGGGTCACGTTTTTACTTTCAGCTACCTGTGTATGAAACGGCGAAAATGAAATCGACTGTTCAGGATAGACTGACCGATTCGAGCGTTGTTAATGGGCCAGCTGCGAGTGTTTTGTATGATATTTTGGTCGTGGAGGATGATCCCGACGTTGCTAGCCTGTTAAGAATCATGCTGGAAGATTCGGGATATCGGGTTGAGATCAGTTACGATGGCATGACAGCGTTAAGCGCGTTAGAAGCGAAGCATTATGATTTAATCAGTCTCGATTTAATGCTGCCTGATATTGATGGGCTCGATATTATTCGCCGTATAAGACAGCATGCTGAAACGGCTGATATTCCCATCGTCGTGGTGTCTGCAAAAATGGAGCAGGGGCGTTTAGCGCTCAATGGTGACGTTGAAAATATTGAGTGGTTAGCCAAACCCATAGAGCACAAACAACTTATCAGCTTGGTACAACAACAGTTGCTGAACGCGACACATGCAAAAATTTTGCATGTTGAAGATGATATAGATTTACATCGAATCGTTCAGGCAATGGTCAGTGATTATATGACCATCGATCATGCGCTCACACTGGATCAAGCGCAATCGTTGATAGTGCAACACACGTATGATGCGATCTTGCTGGATATTGGCCTACCCGACGGTGTTGGTTGGAACTTAATCCCGCAGATCAAAGAGGTACAGCCGACAGCGTCGATCATTGTGTTAACGGGGGAAGAGGTAAGCGCTGCTCGTTATGGTAGTGTGCATGATGTGTTACTGAAAAGGCGACTGACAACGGAAAAGTTAGTCGATATTATCGGTAAGCGCGTTAGGCGTCAGCGCTTGTGCTCAAGCGATGAACCTGTGCGCTAACAGAGAATTTGTCAACGTGACTGAAACACCCGGTGTGCACCAGCATGATTGTGTCCAATGGTGCATGAAAATGTGGCTACAAACAAAAAAGCCAGCGAGAAGCTGGCTTTTTAGCAAGATTGTCGGCGCCTTATTCTTGATACAGGCCGAGGTTTTCTTTGGCGTAGGCTTCAAATTCGGTAAAGCCGCCAACGTGCGCTTGGTCAACAAAGATTTGTGGCACGGKTTCAACTGGCTTGCCGACGGTTTTTTCTAAGTCGGCTTTGCTGATGCCTTCCGCGTGGATATCCACATAGCGGTAGTTGAAATCTTCACGGCTTGTTTTTAGCTCTTCCGCGAGGTCTTTAGCGCGAACACAGAATGGGCAGCCAGGGCGGCCAAAAATTACGACGAACATAGTCATCTCCTTTAGCGTTAATACCACTACTATGCCTGATGGGCGAACGTTAGAAAAGATGAATTTCCCTCTCGCACCAATAGGAAAAACCGATGATAAGCGCCAAGATGTGCCAACGCGTGCGGTGGCGAGCTTTTGGGGTTGGTGGGGAGTAAAGCGCCAGAGCAGGGTGATTGCTTCCATGTGTAGAAAGGTGTACAACCTCTCAATCCCTCTTTAACGGCTCAACGTCAAATAAGGAAGCACAATGAATCCAACGATTGAGACACTTCTTTCTCACCGCTCTATTCGTAAATTTACTCAAGATGCCATTTCTCCCGAGCAATTAACCCAGATTATTGATGCGGCGCGCGCGGCATCCAGCTCAAGTTTCTTGCAGTGCACCAGCATTATCCGTGTGACGGACAAAGAAAAGCGACGCGTGCTGGCGGAATACGCGGGCAACCAAGCGTATGTGTCTGATTGTGCGGAGTTTTTGGTGTGGTGTGCGGACTTTCATCGCCACGAGCAAATCAACCCGAATGCCAAGTTAGGCTTTACCGAGCAGACGCTTATCGGTGCAATTGATGGTGCCATCATGGCGCAAAATGCGATGGTGGCCGCGGAGTCGATGGGCTTTGGCGGCGTATATATCGGCGGCTTGCGCAACCAGCCGGAAAAGGTGGCCGAGTTGTTGGCGATGCCGAATCACGTGATGCCTTTGTTTGGTATGTGCTTGGGTGTGCCGGCGCAAGACCCCGAAACAAAGCCTAAATTGCCCGCACAGCTTTTGGTGCACGAAAACAGCTATCAAGCCATTGATGAGGCGGCGCTAAGCGACTATGACAACCAAGTGCGTGAGTATTATCAAACCCGCACGGGCGGCAATAAAGACATGAGCTGGAGCGAGCAGATCTCCGCGACGCTAGAAAAAGAAGCGCGTCCGTTTATGAAAGACTTTCTGCACAGCAAAGGGTTTAGCACCCGTTAAGAGAGTGTCTAAACGTGATGGATAAAAAAGCAGCGTTTTGCTGCTTTTTTATTATTTATCACCTCGTTTTGTCCAGTTTGCTATCCGATTTGTTGGATTTATTGTCTAATCCTGCCGCTAAGCCCTAAAACCTATTTACATCTGCCCTGTAAACCGTAATATTGCCGCGTTTTTGCGCGTGATAATCACTTTTATCTGACGTTATCCGCGCTCATTTTTAATATTAAATTGTTTTTATACGAAGTAGGGCTCTGATGGAAAACAAACTGGCAAATCCTGCCCCTTTGGGGTTGATGGGTTTCGGCATGACCACGGTATTATTGAACATTCATAATGCGGGTTTTTTCCCCATTGATAGCATGATTTTGGCGATGGGCATTTTTTATGGTGGCTTGGCACAAGTGATTGTCGGCATCATGGAATTCAAAAAGGGCAATACCTTTGGTACCACGGCATTCACTTCTTATGGCCTGTTTTGGCTGACGCTGGTAGGGCTAATTGTCATGCCAGAAATGGAGATCGCTCAACCGAGCCCAGCCGGCTTTATGGGTTGGTACTTGGTAATGTGGGGCATATTTACCGGCTTTATGTACATCGGTTCACGCCGTTACTGCCTGGCGAAGCAGTTTGTCTTTGCTAGCTTGACCGTACTATTTTTCTTGCTGGCGGCACGCGATTTTACCGGCAGTGCACTGATTGGCACCATTGCAGGCTTTGAGGGCATTGTGTGCGGCTTGAGTGCGATTTATTTCGCGATGGCGCAGGTGCTTAACGAAGAATACGGCCGTACTGTGTTGCCTGTTGGCGAGCAAAAAGCAACGCTAGCGCCACAAACCGCGTAAACGCCTGATAGATTAGATTGTTGAGATCTAAAAAAGCTCGGCCATGTGAGTGGCCGAGCTTTTTTTATGCGCGATTAAGCCTGACAGTGAAGGATTAACACATCACTTTAACGGCCAATCCACCTTGTGAGGTTTCGCGGTATTTGGCGTTCATGTCTTTGCCGGTTTCCATCATGGTTTCAATCACTTTATCCAGTGATACACGCGGCTCGGACGAACGCTGAAGTGCCATGCGTGAGGCATTAATGGATTTTACCGCGGCAATGCCGTTGCGCTCAATGCAAGGCACCTGTACTTGCCCGGCAACCGGGTCACAAGTGAGGCCTAAGTTATGCTCCATAGCGATTTCGGCCGCCATACAAACTTGGTGCGGGCTACCGCCCATCAGTTCAGCGAGGCCGGCTGCGGCCATGGAGCAGGCAACGCCGACTTCACCTTGGCAACCGACTTCTGCCCCAGAGATGGAGGCGTTTTGTTTGTATAAACCACCAATTGCGCCAGAGGCGGCAAAAAAGCGGGTGTAGGTTGGTTTATCAACCGGCTCGATAAACTTGTCGTAGTAAGCCAGCACCGCAGGAATAATGCCGCACGCGCCGTTAGTTGGGGCAGTGACCACGCGGCCACCGGCGGCGTTTTCTTCGTTAACGGCAAAGGCAAACATGTTCACCCAATCGACCACTGTCATGGGGTCAATGTTGTATTTTTCGCTGGTTTTTAACTGGTGACGTAAGGCGGCAGCACGGCGCGGTACGCGCAGCGGGCCAGGTAACACGCCTTCGTTTTCCATCCCGCGGTCCATACACGCCTGCATGGTTTGCCAAATATTGGCGAAATAGGTGTCGATTTCTTCTTGGCTGTGCATGCTACGCATGTTGGCCATCACCAAGCCACTGATGGAAAAACCGGTTTCCTGGGTGAGTGCCAGTAAGCCGTCAGCGCTATTGAAGTCGTAAGGGACTTGCACCGCTTGCATGGCAGGCTGACCAAACTCGGCTTCTTCAACAATAAAGCCACCGCCAATCGAGTAATAGGTTTTACTCAGTACACACTCATCGCCTTGCCAGGCATGGATTTGCATGCCGTTCTCGTGCAGTGAGAGGTTAGACGTATGAAAGTTCATCCCTCCGTCGCGTGGAAAGGCCACCGCGTGTTGCTGCTCACCCAGTGGCAATTGCTCTGTCTCTTCGACCCGTTTAATAAAGCGGGGGATCGAATCGATATCAACGGTTTCAGGGGTGTTGCCCGCTAAGCCCATAATGCTAGCGATGTCGGTGTGGTGGCCTTTACCGGTGAGTGACAATGAGCCGTATACGTCAACCGTGACCCGATCGATGTCGGTTAAACGCTGACTGGCGGTTAGCTCATCAACAAAGCACTTGCCCGCTTTCATTGGGCCAACCGTATGAGAACTGGATGGGCCAACGCCAATCTTAAAAATGTCAAAAACACTGATCATGTGTCTACCTCAGTCAATGCCCTAAGGGCAATGGATTTAGTGTTTACGCCATCCGTCCATGGTATTGACTGTGATGGCAAGCACAGGCTCGCCATAATGAAAAGGAGCAGCCTTCACTGCTCCTTGTTAGCCGCAAACATCGATGGATGCGGAGGGCATAGCGCCCAATGCAGCAGTCCTATAGCGCCTGCTGCGCGCGCTGTGTCCGATTAAGCAAGACGGCTGATTCAGAATCGTTGGAGATTAAGAGATCATGCTGTACGTAATCGCTGAAATGGCTACCAGCCCCATAATCAGAACAAAAGCGTTGCTGATTGTACCTGAATATTTCTGCATTGCTGGCACGTTTTTCACGGCATACATTGGCATAATAAACAGGATGGTGGCAATGATTGGGCCGCCAAGTGATTCAATCATCCCCAAAATGCTTGGATTGAGGGTGGCGACGAGCCAAATGGTTAGGATCATGAATACCACGGTAAACACGTTGATTTTTTTGCGATCAACCGGCTTACCCATGCTGCGTAGCGCTTTGGTAGCAATACCGTTCAGGCCTTCACGTGCGCCTAGGTAGTGACCAAAGAACGAGGACACAATGGCAACAAAGGCCACCAATGGACCCAAGAAGGAAATGAACGGGCTTTCATGTTTGTTGGCCAAGTAAGAAAGAATCGCAATGTTTTCCGCTTTCGCCGCTTCTAAATCCGCTGGCGTCAGTGACAGCACGCAAGAGAACACAAACAGCATCACGAAACCGACCAACATGGCCGCTGAGCGCATCAGGATCTGGCCAGACTTGTATTCCGCGTCGTCGCCGTGATCACGGCGCTGTGCCAAGGAAAAAGACGAAATCGCCGGGCTGTGGTTAAAGGCGAAAACCAGCACTGGAATCGAGATCCAAAGGGTAATAGTAAAGTCACCCGCGGATGGCACTTGCGATAGCGCCGCTGTGTTCCACTCTGGGATCAGGTAGATGGACATAAAGACCAAGATCCCAACCAGCGGGTAGACCAAAAACTGGGTGACGCGCAGCATCATTTTCTCGCCCAGTAGCATCACCGACATCATGCCGAGGATCAGTGCTAGCGAGAGGATCGCACGTGGCGGTGACGCCATGCCAAGCTGGTTGACCAAGAAGGAGTCAACGGTGTTGGTGATCCCCACGCCATAAATCAGCACAATCGGATAAATGGCAAAGAAGTACAGCAAGGTGATCAATTTACCCGCGCCAACACCAAAGTGTTCTTCAACCACTTCGGTAATGTCGCTGCCCGCATTTTTAGAAGATAAAACAAAACGAGAGAGGCCGCGGTGGGCAAAGAAGGTCATTGGGCCGACAAGCAGGGTCATGACCACTAATGGCCAGAATCCACTCATGCCTGCGTTGATAGGAAGGAAAAGAATACCCGCGCCAACCGCGGTGCCAAAAAGGGAAAGCGCCCAGGTTGTATCTTGTTTGGTCCAGCGCGGGCGCGACGTTGCGCGGGTACCAGTCGTCGAGGTGGTTTGCATAACAATACTACTCACATTGTCGGGAACAGAAATCAGGGAAGGCGAATTCTGGCGATTTCCACAGAGAAAACCAAGAGCTAGATCGCTATATGAAAAGTGGTGCGCAGACTATTGCACCAAAATGTGATGACTATCAATAACGAAAGGTGGATTGCTCTACTATGCAGGCATAAATGTATAGATATTTGTTGGATAAATATGCATCAATGTGCGTCTAAAGCCATACTCTTAGAGTGGTTATGAGCAGATTGACGATTGGTGACCCGAGGGGGAAAACAATGTTAGTTGGCTGATTAACGCACGAAGCAATTGCGCAGTGGCGCCCCAAATCAGCCGGTCTTGGTGATAAAACGCACACACAGGATGCCACTGGCCATAGAGTAAGAAAGACTGCTCGCGAATATGCCCCGGACGACAAAGAGTATCCAACGGTACTTCAAAGCAGGCGGCGACTTCGTTGTCATCCAGACAAGGCTGGTACTCGGGATCGACCCAAGCCAGGACAGGGTGAATGTAATAGCCAGTAACGGTGGGAAGTGGGCATAAGTGGCCAATAATCGCCTCAGGGGCAACACGAATCCCGGTTTCTTCCCACATTTCCCGTGTGGCGGTGGCGGTGTTATCTCTGTCAGAAGGCTCCCGCTTGCCGCCTGGGAAACTGACTTGGCCAGGATGATGTTTTAAGTGACTCGCGCGCTGGGTTAATACCAGTTGGATCCCGTTTTCGCGCGGCACCAGGCCGATTAGCACCGCCGCGGGTTGAAAGTCGGCGCCACCCAAAATTCTGGGGGAGAGGCGAACGCGATTCAAAATGCGGCTGTCGTGGCGCGCTAGCGGGGTTAACGAAAAAGCCCGGGTTACATCCGCAGGCGATAAGGGGCGGCCTGGCTCGTCACAAATGGATTGAGGATGCGTCAGGGATGCAGACCAAGAAGCTGCTTTCGCGCGCAACGTACAGCGGATTGGCGTGAAATAAGCATGTTCCTCGGCGATTAGCGTCATCGTGACTCCGTTAAATCAGTTAAAGGGGCAGCCAAGCTATCATCGTCTGCCAGCACGGGGAGGATGCGGCTGACTTTGTCGAGCGTTTCTTGATACTCGGCGTCTGCCTCGCTATCAGCAACCAAACCGCCACCGGCCCACACATGCAGTTGGCCTTGGTGGCCGACCAGGGTACGAATGGTAATACTCGAATCCATCCGGCCACAGCGACTGAGATAGGCAAAACTGCCGCAATAAATATGGCGACGGTGTGGCTCAAGCTCTTCAATAATTTCCATGGCGCGTACTTTGGGAGCACCGGTAATTGAGCCACCGGGAAACGCCGCGCGAAGCAGATCGAGGCCTGTTTTTTCATCAGGGAGCCTACCTGTTACCGTGCTCACCATATGGTGGACGGCGGGAAAGCTCTCTATATCAAAGAGTTTAGGCACAGAAACCGAGCCTGGCGAGGCAACTCGGCCAATATCGTTCCTGAGCAAATCGACAATCATCAAGTTTTCAGCGCGATCTTTTTCCGCCGATTTCAGTGCTTGAGCGCTGTCGGCATCTTGTTGCGGGTCGGTATAGCGAGGGCGCGTACCCTTGATAGGCTTGGTTTCAATCTGTTGATTATGTACGGAAAGAAACCGCTCCGGTGACACGGATAACATGGCACTGTCCGCTAAGCGGATAAAGCCAGAGAAGGGCGCACCATTACGGGTCGCTAATTTCCGATACGCTTGCCACTCGTCACCTTCATAGGAGGCGGAAAAGCGTTGAGCCAAGTTGATTTGGTAGCAATCACCGGCATGTAAGTACGCTTGTACTTGGGCAAATTTTTGCTGGTATTGCGTCTCGGTCATGTTAGCGCGCCAGCGTTCGGTGAGTGCAAACGATGGGTGGGACGGTGCAGCCTGATGAGTGAGCCATTGCCAGCGCTGATCGCTGTCCGGTGCAATCACCACCGCTTGATGCTGGTGATGATCAATCACCACAGCCCAGTCGTAGAGACCAACCGCCATGTCGGGGACATTGAGCTCGTCTTTGGCGAGCGTCGGCAATGTCTCAACACAGCGCCCTAGGTCATAACCAAAATATCCAAGGGCACCGCCGGCAAACGGCCAGGGGGCGATTTCAGAAACCGCTGGTAATAGCTGTGCTTGTAATTGCGCGACCCAGTGAAAGGGGTCGTGATCGTCAGTGGTGGTATGCCCATCGGGGTAGCGCGTGGTCACTTGGTTGTCGCGCGCGGTCACCGTGGCGATGGGATCGGCGACAAGGATATCGAAGCGACTATCCGGATGCGTCCGTGTGGCCGAGTGGAGCAACATCGCCCAGGGCTGATGAGCGACCTTATCAAACAGGGTCAACGCAAGATCCGGGGCGTAGTCGATTGGCGTGGTAGTGAGCTTCATGGCGTTTTGTGGTTGCATTCTTCTTTTTGTGATCACGGTTAAGACGCCGTGTGGCGCGCAGATAGCGCTAAGCGTATCATAGCTAGGCCTTTTCCGGCACGAGCAACAATAAAAGACGAAGCGAGGTTGCTGTCAACCATCGACTTCTCTATCACAGAGCAGTAAAACTGCCTAGCCAAACGATAATAACGAGGGGAAGGCCTCCCCAACACTGGATACCCGCTTTGGGTCCTGCAAATGACACCAGAGGCAATGATGACCACTATTAAACAGCAAGACGTGATCGAAAGCGTTGCAGATGCCCTGCAATATATCTCTTACTACCATCCCCTTGATTTTGTTCAAGCCCTTGAAAAAGCCTACGACAAGGAGCAAAGCCAAGCGGCGAAAGATGCTATCGCGCAAATTTTGATTAACTCGCGAATGTCGGCTGAGGGCAAGCGTCCGATCTGCCAGGACACGGGTATTGTGACCTGTTTTGTCAAAGTAGGGATGGCAGTGCAGTGGGACCGTCACGATATGACGGTGCAGCAAATGGTGGATGAAGGGGTGCGACGTGCGTACACCAATCCTGACAACCCGTTGCGTGCCTCTGTGGTGGCTGATCCGGCAGGCAAACGCCAAAACACCCGTGATAACAGCCCAGCGGTGGTGCACATTGATATGGTGCCAGGTGATACCGTGGATATCCAAATTGCCGCGAAAGGCGGTGGTTCTGAGAACAAAACCAAAATGGTGATGCTTAACCCATCGGATGATGTTGCCGAGTGGGTAGAAAAAACCTTGCCTGCAATGGGCGCGGGTTGGTGTCCACCGGGCATGCTGGGTATCGGCATTGGCGGCACGGCAGAAAAAGCCGCGGTGTTAGCCAAAGAGTCACTGATGGAGCACATTGATATTCAAGCGCTTATCGAGCGTGGTCCAAGCAATGCCGATGAAGCGCTGCGCCTCGATATTTTCAATCGTGTGAACAAGCTGGGCATCGGTGCCCAAGGGCTAGGCGGTTTAACCACGGTGGTGGATGTAAAAGTGAAAACGGCTCCGACCCATGCGGCGTCTAAACCTGTGTGCTTAATTCCGAACTGTGCTGCCACCCGCCATGTGCATTTTACACTTGATGGTACCGGGCCAGCCGAATTGGCGCCACCCAAATTGGACGACTGGCCGCAAGTCACTTGGGAAGTGGGGGATAACGTCCGCCGTGTTAACTTAGATACCGTCACCAAAGAAGACGTACAAAGCTGGCAAACCGGTGAAACCGTGCTGTTGTCAGGCAAAATTCTGACCGGACGCGACGCTGCACACAAACGCTTGCAAGAAATGCTTCGCAATGGCGAAGGCCTTCCTGAGGGCGTTGATTTTAATGGTCGCTTTATTTATTACGTGGGCCCCGTTGATGCGGTAGGCGATGAAGTGGTTGGCCCAGCAGGCCCTACCACGTCGACCCGTATGGATAAGTTCACCGATATGATGCTCGCCGAAACCGGCTTGATGGGCATGATTGGTAAAGCGGAGCGTGGTCCGGCGGCGGTTGAGTCAATCAAGAACCACAAAGCCGTGTACTTGATGGCGGTTGGCGGCGCGGCCTATTTGGTCTCGAAAGCGATTAAGCACGCACGCGTAGTGGCGTTTGAAGATTTGGGAATGGAAGCCATCTACGAGTTTGACGTCGAAGACATGCCAGTCACGGTGGCCGTCGACGCACAAGGGCAAAATGCGCATCAGATTGGCCCAGACACCTGGAAGGTGAAGATCGCCGAAATGGATGATTAATCCACTAACTTGGTTTGTTCGGTCCAACGTCTGCTTGCGTTAGCGAGAGGGCGTTGCGTCGGGCAGTGTTTAAGTGGATAGAAACCATGAAAAAATGCGCCAATTTGGCGCATTTTTTGTCTATCAGATGGAGTAACGCGTAAAGACGTTACAGCGTGGGCTAGGCCACTTCCTCTTCCGCCAGGTCGAACGAGGCAGCAATCAGGTTACGCGTGTACTCGTTTTGTGGGTGATGGAAGATTTCCTCTGGGGTACCCGCTTCCATGACTTTCCCTTTTTGCATCACCATCACCCGATCGGAGAGGGCACGAACCACACTCAAATCGTGGCTGATAAACAGATAACCGATGTTATGGCGTTTCTGAATGTCTTTCAGCAAGTCGATCACGGTCAGCTGTACGGAGCGGTCCAGTGCCGACGTTGGCTCATCCAGCAAGATAAACGCAGGGTTTAAAATCAGTGCACGGGCGATCGCGATACGCTGACGCTGACCGCCGGAGAACTCGTGCGGATAACGGTTGATCGCCGAGGTGTCTAGGCGTACCTCATACAGTGCATCTTTCACTCGCTCTAGACGCTCTTTTTTGCTCAACTCGGGGAAATGCGTGCGCAAGCCTTCAGCAACAATTTCACCCACCGTCATACGTGGCGACAAGGAGCCAAACGGGTCTTGGAACACCATCTGCATATCGCGGCAAAGCGCTTTGTTCTCGCTGTTTTTGATCCCGTGGATATCTTGGCCTTTAAAGCAAACGCGACCTTCAGCCACGGGTAACAGGCGCATGATCGCGCGGCCCAGGGTTGATTTACCTGAGCCAGACTCACCGACGATACCCAAGGTTTCGCCGCGACGCAGTGATAAGCTGATATCACTGACCGCCTCGAAATAGCGTTTGTTGCCACCAAAGAAGTCTGCCCCCAAGAAGTACTTGATGGTGACGTTATCCACGGTGAGCAAGTTTTCTGCATCGTCCTGCGGGGCTTCTTTACGGCCACGTGGCACCGCGTCGATCAGCATCTTGGTGTAATCTTTTTGTGGGTTCTCGAACAGGGCTTGGGTGTCGTTGGTCTCGACCACTTCGCCTTTACACATGACTACCACACGATCGGCCAGGTGTTTAACCACGCCGAGATCATGCGAAATAAACATGATGGCCATGCCCATTTTTTGCTGAAGCTCGCCAATCAGATTAAGCACTTCCGCTTGTACCGTGACGTCAAGGGCGGTGGTTGGCTCGTCGGCAATCAACAAATCTGGTTCGTTAACCAGTGCCATGGCAATCATGATGCGTTGTAGCTGGCCGCCAGAAAACTCGTGCGGATACTTTTCTAACGCGCTGGTTGGATTAGGCAAGTGAACCAGGTTTAACAAGTCGATGATGCGCTGTTTTGCCTTCTCAGCTGTGGTGCGATGGTGACATTGAATCGCTTCGGTCAACTGCTCGCCAACACGCATATACGGGTTAAGCGAGGTCATCGGCTCTTGGAAGATCATGGCAACACGATCGCCGCGCATCTTCTGAATTTGCTTGGTGGACAGCGTCAACACATTGGTGTCGTTAAAGGTCACTTTAGAGGCCGGTTTTACCAGTGCGTTATTGGGGAGCAGCCCCATCACGGCGCTACTAGAAACCGATTTTCCCGACCCTGATTCACCAACGATTGCCACGGTTTCACCGGGCATGATGTCAAAGCTAACATTTTTAACGGCATCGACCATGCCGTCGTTGGTGGTAAATGACACACTCAGGTTTTCGACACTGAGAAGTGGCTTAGAAGCAGATGAAGACATCATCACCTCACTGGTTGATTATTCGACGTCACGAGTTCACCGACAGCCTTCGACGCTGAATGCGCTCAGTATCGTTGGCGCGGTAGAGACTCGATGATTTGGATGGTCGCCTGCGATTGATACGCAAACGCCCGTCATTCGTGTTGGGTTGGTCATTGTTGGCCGCAGCCACAATGCACGCCCTGATGCGGATATCAGCCAGCTGGGGCGTTTCATCAAAGGCCAAAACAGGCATGATGAACAGCTTGCGCCAGTGGAAGAGGTAGGATACGAGTGTCGCGATAACCGAAAGACGCTTAAGGTTACCTCTCCTTGCGAACACAGCTTTTCAACATCATCCAGTGTTGAAACCAAGCAGCGTGAATATCCATATATCACCCACACAATATACGATTCGGATATAAAAGCAAATCGTTATTGCGCGCAAGGTTTGTGATGCCAGAGTTTGAGCTGTCAGACAAAAACACCCTTGTTGACGTTTTATACAGTGAAATATCTGTCTTTTCGTGGGGGGGACTATGGCTGATTCGCGCTGAAGACGCTGAGTGAACCGAGCAGTGCGGTTAACGTATGTGGCTTGCAAAGGGAAGGGGAGGCCAGATGCGCGCGACACACGGTCGCGCGCATGCATGCTAGACGCGCATGTTCAATGACTTACTGACGGTCGAACTCAAGGCGCGTTGAATAGCGTTCGTCGCTGTGTTGACCGTGCTCAAAGGCTATTTGGCCATTGACGATGGTCATATCAATGCTAGAGCCGAAAGTGTGGCCGTCAAACGGTGACCATTGGCACTGGTAGAAGAGGTTATCTTGACCAACCGTCTGGGTTTGGTTGAGATCCACCAGCACTAAATCGGCCCAATAGCCTTCACGGATAAAGCCACGATCTTTCACCTGATAGCGAACTGCAGGGGCGTGTGCGACTTTTTGCACCACCAAAGGCAAATCGAAGATACCACGATGATAAAACTCTAAGGCCACCTGCAACGCGTGTTGCACAAGTGGCAGGCCAGCCGGCGCGTTGAAATAGCTGTTTTGTTTTTCTTCATACGTATGAGGCGCATGATCGGTGGCAATCACATCAATTACCCCGTCTTTGACTGCTTGAATCAGCGCTTGCTGATGGTGAGCTTCTTTGATCGCTGGGTTACATTTGATCAAAGTGCCTTTGGTCGCGTAATCATCCCGGTTGAAAAACAGGTGATGGACACAGGCTTCCGCAGTGATCTGCTTTTGCTGCAGAGCTTCGAGCGTTTTAGCTGGCTCAAACTGATACAGCTCATCTTCCGTGGTTAAGTGCAGCACATGCAGGCGTGTGCCGTGCTTTTTAGCGAGATTGACTGCCAACTGTGAGGATTTTAAGCATGCCTCTTTGGAGCGAATATGGGCATGGGCGTCAATCGGCACGTCTTCACCATATTTTTCGCGATAGATGCTCTCGAGTTCGCTGATCATGGGGGTGTCTTCGCAATGGGTGGCGATGAGCGTGGGACAGTCAGCAAAAATGGCGTTGAGTGTCTCTGGGTCATTGACCAGCATATTGCCCGTAGAGGCGCCCATAAACACTTTTACTCCGCAGGCGCTATTTGGGTCTAAACGACGGATTTCATCAATGTTGTCGTTGGTCGCGCCCAAGTAAAACGCGTAGTTAGCATGGCTGGATTGCGCGGCGCGTTGATATTTTTCTTCCAGTGCCTCTAGCGTCGTGGTGGGCGGGTTGACGTTAGGCATTTCCATGTAGGTGGTAATGCCCCCCGCGACCGCGGCTTTGGATTCGGTGGCGATGGTGCCTTTTTTCGGGAAGCCTGGCTCACGAAAGTGCACTTGATCGTCAATCATTCCTGGGAGGAGGTGCTTGCCGGTGGCATCTATTACGCGGCAATCGGCCGCGGCGGGGGCACTGATATCTTGGGCGATTTGACTAATTCGGCCATTTTCAACCAGGACATCCGTTTCAACAATCTGTCCTTCGTTGACAACGGAGACATTCTTAAATAATAGAGTGGTCATGCTGTGATCCTTACATGTCAAGGCATTGGCGTTATATTAACGCAATCGATTACTTGATTCAGCCCCTGATTGTTTAGGGAGATTAATCAAGTCTTAACCGAATGTTGACGCAATTATTGTACATTAGCATTGTCAGCATATTGCCCTTCAAGTAGGGCTGCCGCATACTTGGCGCGGTAAACAACAATAAAAGGGAGTGAACCATGGCGGAAGAAACAATTTTTAGCAAAATCATTCGTAAAGAAATCCCCGCGGATGTTTTGTATCAGGATGAACTCGTGACCGCCTTTCGCGATATCAACCCGCGTGCCCCTGTGCATATCTTGGTGGTGCCCAATAAGTTGATTCCGACCACCAACGATGTGGATACCGATGACGAGCTTGCACTGGGACGTATGATTACCGTGGCGAAAAAATTAGCCGCTGACGAAGGGATTGCCGAAGACGGTTACCGCTTGATCATGAATTGTAACCAACATGGTGGGCAAGAGGTTTACCACATTCATATGCATCTAGTCGGAGGCCGAGCGTTGGGGCCGATGGTGGTCGGCTAGTCACGATAAGCGTTAAGAGGGTGATATATGGGTAAATGGCTGTGTTTGCTGGCAACCCTTAGCCTGTTGGCTGGATGTGCCACCGGCCAGCCATCGCTTTCTATCACGCCAGGACAATCTGTGGTTTATTCGGATAATACACTGGCGCAGGTACTCGACGTTAAACGGCGGGCGTGTGCCGGTGCGAAGACCATACAACAAACCTGTTTAACGCTGATCAATCGTAGCCAGCATTCTCAGTGGATGCGTTACCGCTTTTATTGGTACGACAAACAAGGGCTGCAAGTGGAGGCCTCGCCGTCTGAGTGGCAGCGTATTTCGTTGCCTGCGAAGGCCTCTAAACGTATCAATACTCGGATGCCGACCGCGAGCGCGACCCAGTACCGCATGGTGATTGTTCACTAGCGTGTCTCCTTACGCCGAGATCATCAGCCAGGCTCTTACTTATTGTTGAGGAAATAACAATGGCACTTGTCCGCTTTGCTTGTTTATCCATGCCGTCGGCGGGGCGCCAGTCTTCACTGCGACAGTATTCACTGCGACAGTATTCACTGCGACAGTATTCACTGCGACAGTATTCACTGCGACAGCGTTCACTGCGACAGCATTCACTGTTCACCACACTGGTCGTGACGTTTTTCTTACTGACCGTGATGGGCTGTGGGCCACGTACACAACCGGTTTATCAACCGGGTGCCCAGAGCCCATCGACAACCACCCCCTCTCGTCGGCCTCATCCGAGCTTGGATCAGGCAATGCACGCGGCGGTAAGTGGACTACTTGACAGCCAGCCGTTGCAATCGTCACCCGTCATCCTGGTGCAGCCCATTCAAAACCTGAGTAACACCTACTTTCCGACACAGACGTACTCCGAGCAGCTTAAAGCCGGGTTAGTGAGTGCTGGCCGCATTACGCCAGTGCCTGAGACGAGAGTGCAAGCGGTGCGTCAATCCCTTGGGCTGGCGCAAAATCAAGCATTGGTGGATCCCTCTACCATTGTTCAATATGGCCGAATGCTGGGGGCTGAGTACCAGTTAAGTGGCAAAATAACGACGGGCAGCCCCTATCATCTGCGCTTACAACTGATGGACTTACACTCAGGTGTGATTGCGTGGCAAGGGGTTGAGACGTTTGTCAGTGAGTGATTGGGCACCAGCGCTAGAGGCCAAGCTTAACATCGAGCTAAGCCGATATTACGCGCAACCTACCCAGATTACGGCGGTTGAGCCACTGGAAGCAGGCTTGACCAATCGATGCTTGCGTTTGACGGACTCTCAAGGTGGACAGAGTGTATGGCGTCCTAATAGCCAAGCAGTCAGAGCGTTTGACATCGATCGGGCGCGTGAAGCTAGCGCACAATCTTTGGCCGCCAATCATGGATTGGCACTTCAGCCGATTGTGTCGTTAGCAGAAGGCTTGCTGGTGCCCTGGGTGAGCGGTCAACCACTTGATCAGGGCGACGATGATCCAACAGCGATCTTAATTGACTTGTTGGTTCGTATACACCAGCTACCGGTTGAACTTGAAACCGCATCGGTGGATGCACAATGCCAGCATTACGAGCAGCAGCTATCAGCCGCGAACGTGCATCGTCTAGCAGATATTAAAGCCTGGGCAATCGCGCAGCGACCTGCCAAGGAGGGCGATATTCCGGTGGTATGTCACATGGATCTGGGCGCTTACAACGTTGTGATGACGCCCAGGCGTGGGGCTGTCGTGCTCGATTGGGAATATGCACGTACGGCCGATGCGCACCTTGATATTGCGTTGTTTTGTCGTGTCAATGCCCTACAGCCTGATGCGGTGATTGAAACCTACTGTGCGCAGCAACAGATAAAAGCGACGGAGGCGGTGCGCAGGCGCGTGTTGGCGTGGTTGCCGTTTGCCGACTATTTGGCGCTATGCTGGTATGAGGTAGGTGCCAAATTGTATCGGCTACCGGCCTATAAAGAGGCGGCTAATCAGCTTTTTGAACAGCTGGCGGTACAAAGGCGAGGCTAATTGAACACGGAGGAAGGGATGGTCAAACAAGGTTGTCGAACAGGGTGGTTAGCTGGCTGTTTGCTCTTGCTGGTGGGCTGTACCACAGAGCTGGCCTATAACACCTTGCCGTTTTGGATTCATTACTACATTGACGATATTGTTAATTTGCGCCCCGAGCAGTCCCGCCAAGTCAAAGCCGATCTCGATAAGATTCAACAATGGCACCGCACTCACGAATTACCGGCGATTGCCGAGCGCTTAGGACTGATCGCCACACAAAGTACCGAGCGGCAGACGATGGCGCAGTTGCGCGACCATCAAGAGGCGGTGAAAGAGAGAATTCGTACAACGCTAAAGGCGTTTATACCCGCCACCGCACGTTTACTGGATAGTTTTGACGATGAGCAAGCGCAAGCACTGACGCAGTGGATGGAAGAGGAAATTGAACAAGCCACCCAGCGTCGTGCCAAGCGTTCGGAAGATGAACAGTTTGCCTATCAGCGGGATGACTTAGAGGAAGATACCGAAGAGTGGGTGGGGGATACCGACCGCGATCAGCAGCCGCTATTCGCCGAAATGGCGCAATACCAACAAGCGGCGATGCCGACATTCCGTCATGTACGCGAGCAGTTAGTCAGCCGTCTGTTCAACATTATCAATAACAGACAATCGATTGATACCGAAGCGGCGTTGTCGCAATGGGTGGACGATGTGGTGGCGTGGCGAGCCGGACCAGAGACCGAAACCGAAATGGCGATATATCGTTCGCGGCGGCTTGATTGGCTGTTGCGCCTGGATCGCAGTTTAGATGACGCGCAACGCAACCGCTTAGTCGAGAGCCTCAATGAGTGGCAAACGCGTCTTAGTGACATGAGCCGTTGATCCTTGCCTCTCGCAATGTCTGCTGGAGCGGGTCGCGTTGTCTTATTATCGCGACGAGGTGCCGACATCGTGGCGGGTCAATACCCTGATTATTTTTAGGGTGATCTTGCTCATTTTTCTGTCCGGAGGGCTATGCTATTGATAAGGGTCACAGCTTTGCGACAACCAAGGATGGATTTACATGATCATATATCTTCACGGTTTCGATGCCACCAGCCCCGGCAACCATGAAAAAGTGCTGCAGCTTCAATTTGTCGATGACGATGTGCGCACCATCAACTACAGCACCATGCACCCTAAGCACGATATGCAACATCTGTTGAAACAGGTTCAGACTCAAATTGACGCCAGTAGCGATCCAGACCCTTTGATCTGCGGTGTCGGCTTGGGGGCTTATTGGTCTGAGCGGATTGGCTTTCTGTGTGGTATTAAGCAGGTGATCATTAACCCCAACCTCCATCCTTATGAAAACATGCAGGGCAAAATCGACCGCCCAGAAGAGTACGAAGACATCGCCACTAAATGCGTAACTGACTTTCGCCAACGTAATCAGCAGCGTGCATTAGTTATCTTGTCGCGAGAAGATGAGGTGTTAGATAGCCAACGCAGCTACCATTTGCTCTCTCCGTTTTATCCCGTACGCTGGGATGAAAAACAAAGCCATAAATTTAAAAATCTCTCCGCCCACCTACAAGCCATTGCCCAGTTTAAACAATCGGCCTAATGCCATGCTCGTAACCCTAGTGTTGCGAGCATTTGGTGTAATTTTCCTACATGTTATCCATTAATTAAGCGCAGACAAGGCTCGAAGTAATTGTCGTTTTACGGCAAAATAGAGACGCGCGTTGACGAACAACACAACAAAAAAGAACGCAAAATACGTAATAGATGTTGTTAGTTACTGACAAAATGCCAATGAGTGCCAGTTTTAGCCAGTCGCCGGTGGGCGGCTAGCGTGTATTTTTTTAGTTAGGTAAGGATGTAGAAGTGACCAAAATTATCGTTGTCGGTGGCGGTGCAGGCGGGCTTGAGCTTGCGACCAAGCTGGGCCGAACGTTAGGCCGCAAACGTCGTGCAGAGATCACCTTGGTGGATAAAAACAGTAGCCATTTGTGGAAGCCATTGCTGCATGAAGTGGCAACCGGTTCAATGGACGAGGGTGTCGATGCACTGAGCTATCGTGCCCACGCTAAAAACCATGGCTTTGATTTCCAAATGGGCACGCTATGGGACATTGACCGTGACCAGAAAGTGATCACGCTCGCGCCCATGTATGATGAAAACAATGAGCTGTTGATGCCTGAGCGTGAGCTGGAATACGACATCCTAGTGATGGCGATTGGCTCAACGTCGAACGATTTCAACACGCCAGGGGTACGGGATAATTGTATTTTCCTCGACAACCCCAAGCAGGCGCATCGTTTCCGTCGTGAGATGAATAACGAGTTTATGCGCTTACACGCGAAACACGGTGACGGCAGTGTGGATATTGCCATTGTCGGTGCGGGCGCGACAGGGGTGGCCAAGGCCGATGAGGAAGGGTTGGAAACCAAAGAAGGCGAGCGCATCCACGCTGATATTATGGTGTGGGCGGCAGGCATTAAAGCCCCTGACTTTTTGAAAGATATTGCCAGTTTAGAAACCAACCGTATCAATCAGCTCGAAGTAAACAACACTCTGCAGACCACCCGTGACGAGAACATCTTTGTGATCGGTGACTGCGCGGCGTGTACACAAGAAGACGGCAGCAAAGTACCGCCGCGTGCACAATCTGCGCATCAGATGGCCAGTCGCTGTTTTAGTAACATTGTGGCGAAGTTGAATGGGCGTGAACTCAAACCATATGTGTTTAAAGATCACGGTTCTTTAGTCTCACTCAGCCGCTTTTCTACCGTGGGTAGTTTGATGGGTAACCTGACCAAAGGCTCGATGATGATTGAGGGCCGGATTGCTCGCATGGTTTATATCTCTCTATACCGGATGCACCAAATTGCGCTGCACGGTTATGTCAAAACCGGTTTGATGATGCTGGTTGGGCGGATTAACCGCGTGTTGCGTCCAAGTCTAAAGTTGCACTAAACGTTGCGCCTGCATCAGGCTCCGCGAAACTAAACAATAAGACCGAGGCATGCCTCGGTCTTATTGATCGTAGTCAATAAAGTTAGATATTACGTTCGCACAAGTCTTGATGGGTGACTATTTTATATTAGTGGTGACTAAATAAAAATATATCATCAGGAGGAGCAATGCGTTCAATCATTACGACGGTTATTGTCGCTACCGGACTTATAGCGAGTCAGGTTGCATCAGCATTACCCCGCAACGAACCCGTCTCGCCTATTACCCCGCCAGAAGAGATCCATATCGGAAAAGCCGAGCTTGGTAAGAAACTATTTTTTGACCCACGGCTATCTAAGTCTGGCTTCATTTCATGTAACTCCTGCCATAACCTCAGCATGGGTGGCAGTGATAACCTAAAAACGTCGATTGGTCATAATTGGCAACAAGGCCCGATTAATTCGCCTACCGTTTTGAACTCTAGCTTGTCTATTGCTCAATTTTGGGACGGTCGCGCGTCTGATTTGCAAGAGCAGGCCGGCGGGCCGATCGCGAACCCAGGAGAGATGGCGTCGAACCATGTGCTCGCCATCGATGTTCTGCAGTCCATTCCGCAATATGTGCGTGAATTCAACCAAGTGTTTGGTGTCACGGAGATCACGATTGATCACGTGACGGATGCTATTGCCGAGTTTGAGCGTACCTTGGTCACGCCCAACTCTCCTTTCGATCAGTGGTTAATGGGGGATGATTCTGCGATCAGTGATTATGAGTTGGCGGGTTATCGTCTGTTTGTCGAGTCAGGGTGCGTGGCATGCCATAACGGCAGTGCGTTAGGCGGTACCTCGTTTCAGAAAATGGGCTTGCTTGAGCCTTATCAAACTGATAATCCCGTCGAAGGGCGTATCGCGGTCACGGGTAAAGATGCGGATCGCTTTATGTTCAAGGTGCCGACGCTACGTAATGTGGAATTAACCTATCCGTATTTCCATGACGGTGAAGCGCAAACGTTAACAGAGGCGGTCGACATTATGGGGCGTCTGCAATTAGGTCGTAAGTTTACCGATGATGAAAATGCGAAGATTGTGGCGTTCTTGCTCACATTGACTGGCGATCAGCCGAGCTTTGACTTGCCGACACTTCCACCTTCCAACGCTGATACCCCAGTGCCTCAGCCGTTTGACGATTAAGTGATGTTGCCAGCTCGTGCCGGTTAGCACTGGAATGAGCTGGCATTTTGCATGATAGTGGTTGCCGCCTGACATGAAAGGCGTCACAATAGCCCCGCAATCAAGATTATTGATATCACTTCTAGAGCAACCCTCCTGACGCCGAGTTTTTCTCACACCACGATATTGATATTCATGACCCTAAGTGATGGGCCATGCGGCCTGTGACGACATTTTTTATTTATTGAGATCAATTGATGAGTTTCTCCTCTTTAGGACTATCTGCACCACTATTAAAAGCCGTACAAGAGCAAGGCTATACCACACCCTCACCGATTCAGGAAAAAGCGATTCCAGCGGTGATTGAAGGCCAAGACGTGATGGCGGCCGCGCAAACCGGTACAGGTAAAACGGCGGGCTTTACTTTGCCTATTTTAGAGCGTTTACAAGCAGGTAAACGCGCGCGTCCTAACCACGTGCGCACCCTGATTCTGACTCCAACGCGTGAGCTTGCCGCCCAAGTACATAAAAATGTTGAGCAGTACAGCCAGCATACATCGCTGAGCTCTATGGTGGTATTTGGCGGGGTGAAGATAAACCCGCAGATGATGAAGCTTCGCAAAGGGGCTGATGTGCTGGTGGCGACACCAGGGCGTTTATTGGATTTGTATCAGCAAAATGCGGTGCGTTTTTCTCAGCTGGAAGTGCTGGTGTTGGATGAAGCTGATCGCATGCTAGACATGGGGTTTATTCGTGATATCCGCAAGATCTTGGGGTTGTTGCCAGCCAAGCGGCAAAACTTGCTGTTCTCTGCCACTTTCTCGGCTGACATCCGCCAGCTAGCGAAAGAGCTGGTGAATAATCCGGTTGAGATCTCGGTGAGCCCTGCGAACCAAACCGCGACAGGGGTGGAGCAGTGCATTTATCCGGTTGATAAAAAGAAAAAGCCCGCGATGCTGCTTTCTTTGATTGCTGACAATAACTGGCAACAGGTGTTGGTGTTTAGCAAAACCAAGCACGGTGCCAACCGCTTGTCACGTTATCTGGATGAATACGGCGTCAGTGCCGCCGCCATTCATGGTAACAAGAGCCAAGGCGCGCGCACCAAAGCACTTGAACAATTCAAAACCGGTGACGTGCGAGTGTTGGTGGCAACCGATATCGCGGCGCGGGGTATTGATATTGCCCAACTGCCACAAGTGGTGAACTTCGATTTACCTCATGTGGCGGAAGATTATGTTCACCGTATTGGTCGTACCGGTCGTGCGGGGGCGGTAGGCAATGCGGTCTCTTTGGTGTGTGCGGATGAAGCCAAAGATTTGTTTGCCATTGAGCGCTTGATTAAAAAGGTTCTCCCGCGCCATAGCTTGGCGGACTTTCCGGTGACGAACCCAGTGCCAGAGTCTAAGCTTGATACGCGCCCAATCAAGCCCAAGAAACCGAAAAAGAACAAACCGCGTCAGGATGGTCAACGCTCTGGTGACAATGCACGTGGTCACAAACCGGTGGGAAAAAACCGTCGCCATACCCACAAACCAAGTGGCGGTAAGCCCAACTCATCTCGTTCACAGAGTAAAACGCCATCATAAGTGGGGCGTAAGGGTAGGCATCGGCATGCTGATTGCGTGCCTTCGATGGTGTAGTAAAAAGAAAAAGCCGGTGTGGTCACACCGGCTTTCTTGTTTTAACGCTTATCGGTCGCACCGACAGTCGGGGGACTTATTGATCCTGAACTTTACGCACCTGAATAATCATGCCCATCATGGGATTATCCAAATAGTGGGTTTCGCCACTGCGCATCCGTCGTTTGTGCGTGAACGCGTAAGGCTGCAAAAAGCGCTCAATGTGATACTGCTTCTCGACCTTTTCTAGGCCTGCAACTTGCACGTTATCTGTCTGTGATGAGGCACCTTGCTGCGCATCTGTGGTTTGCAGTGGCATATTGATCACGTCCTCAACCAGTGCGCGCCGCTCACTGGGCTCTCGTAGCACCATGTTGGCTTCGACGAACAAGTAATGCTGGACGTAGACGCGCAGTGTGCCATCTAGCTCATAGAGGGGTTGGCGAGGAGGCGTCGTTTCCAGTGCCTGCTCGTCCCACGCTTGTTTGCTATCTGACGCCGTGTTGCTTGACGAGGTGGGTTGCGCGGTCACCGGCGTGCCGTCTGGATTAAAGCGGTCGCGGTAGTCTTTTCCGGCACTGACACGCAGCAAAGGCAGGGCAGCGCGGCCACTGTCATCTTGACGCCATGCAACATGCACCATCGGCGTAAAGCCCGCATGGTTAGAGAGTTTGTTGTAAGCATTGGTCAGCTGCCATTGGCTGGGTGGCAGCGGGGTGAGTCCCGCATTTTGTAGCGCGCTATTGTTAGTGACGGGAATAGCACGGCTGACCGACGTGGCATCCGCTTGAGTGGGCCAGCTTTCTTCGACACTGGCCGGGTTTTGATTGCGTTTAAACACAATCAATTCCACATCATAAAGTCGCTTAGCTAAAACCGGTTGGCTAAGTGAGATCAGTAGCAACGCCCAAAGGCTCTGCTTGGTATAGCGTGCTAGCCAGCCTGGTGGGTGACATGAATGATTTTTCAAAGGTTACTCCGTTTTCTTTGGCAAGCCATTATGCGACCAGTTGGTGACTTGCAAATTGAGTCAACAGCTCATCAATAAAGTTCATCCGCTCCCGTCGATCGGTGAGACTTTCGATAAACTTAATTTTGGTTGGCCCGTCAAATTTATACTTGTCTGGCCGCGATTGTAACAGCCCGACCAAGAATCCGGGATCAATTTGCGCGTCCTCGTGAAACTCGACCATGCCGCCACGATCACTGGCTTCGATCTTTTTCACCCCTAATGCGGCAGCACGTATTTTTAATTGCTGGATATGAAGCAGATTCTTGGTGGCGTCAGGCAGCAGACCAAAACGGTCTATCAACTCAACTTGCAGCTCATTGATATCATCATTGGACTTGGCGCTGGCAATACGTTTATACATCGATAAACGCATATTGATATCGGGAATGTAGTCATCTGGTAACAGCGCAGGCAGGCGTAGCTCAATGTCGGTTTGTTCATTCAGCAATACATCTAAGCTCGGCTCTTTGCCTTCTTTCAATGCCTCGACGGCCTGCTCAAGCATGTCCATGTATAGGGTGAAACCAACCGATTGGATTTGACCACTTTGCTCGTCACCGAGTAGCTCGCCGGCGCCGCGTATCTCCAAGTCTTGAGTCGCAAGGGTAAAGCCGGCACCGAGATCTTCGAGCGAGGCAATGGCGTCCAGCCGTTTTGCCGCATCTTTGGTCATCCGTTTAGGATGGGGGGTCAACAGATACGCATAGGCTTGATGGTGCGAACGACCCACTCGACCGCGCAGCTGGTGGAGTTGCGCAAGACCAAAGTGGTCGGCGCGATCAATAATAATGGTGTTGGCTGAGGGAATATCGATACCGGTTTCGATAATGGTGGTACATACCAGCACGTTGTATCGTTGATGGTAGAAATCGCTCATGATCTTTTCTAGCTCACGTTCGCGCATTTGGCCATGGGCCACGGTCACGCGAGCTTCTGGGATCATTTCACTGATTTCATTGGCCGTTTTTTCTATGGTCTCGATATCATTGTGTAAAAAGTACACCTGGCCACCGCGCATAATCTCACGCAGTAATGACTCTTTAATCAGGCTGTCTTCGCGTTCACGGACAAAGGTTTTCRCCGCGAGGCGGCGCGACGGTGGGGTGGCGATAATCGAAAGATCGCGCATGCCACTCATCGCCATATTCAGTGTTCTGGGGATCGGCGTGGCGGTTAAGGTGAGAATATCTACATTGGCGCGCATCGCCTTAATTTTCTCTTTCTGGCGAACCCCAAAGCGGTGCTCCTCATCAACAATCAATAAACCGAGGTCGCGCAGCTTTACATCGGATTGCAGTAACTTATGGGTGCCGATGAGAATGTCCACTTTACCCGCTTCACAATCGGCTAAAATCGCTTTTTGCTCTTTTGCGGACTTAAAGCGTGACAACACCTCCACACGGACAGGAAGGTTAGCGAAGCGATCGCGGAAATTCTCGAAATGCTGTTGCGCCAACAGGGTGGTCGGGACTAACACGGCAATTTGCTTGCTGTTATTAACCGCTAAGAAGGCGGCACGCATGGCCACTTCGGTTTTACCAAAGCCAACATCGCCACACACCAAACGATCCATGGCAATGGGGCGACACATATCCGACAGCACGGCGTTGATAGCTTGTGATTGATCACTGGTTTCTTCAAACGGGAACGTCGCCCGGAAGGCGCGATAGGCGTCTTTGTCATGGCTAAAGGCAAAGCCAGGTTTGGTTTCTCGCTTGGCATAAACATCAAGCAGTTCGGCGGCGACATCGCGCACCTTCTCAGCGGCGCGGCGGCGTGCTTTTTCCCACGCCTCGCCGCCAAGTTTATGCACAGGCGCGCTCTCTTCCGCGCCACCGGAATAGCGGCTAATCAAGTGTAGTGCGCCCACCGGCACATATAGCTTGGCGCCCTGTTGGTATTCCAGCGTCATATATTCGGTTTTGAGCCCGCCAGCTTCCRGGGTTTGTAAGCCCTGGTAGCGACCAATACCGTGCTCAAGATGCACAACGGGTTGGCCAGGTTTTAGTTCGGCCAAGCTTCTGATCACCGCATCGCTGCTGACACTCTGCTTTCGCTTGTCGCGGCGGCGTTGCTGTACCGCGCGCTCGCCAAACATGTCGCTTTCACAAATCAGCGCAAATTGGCGGGTGTTATCAATAAAGCCTTGATCAACGGGCCCGATGATTAGGCCAAATCGACTGGGTTGCGACAAGGCTTCGGGCAGGCCATCAGCCACCATCGGGCGGATTTTGGCTTGGGCGAGGAGATCGAGTAGCGCTTCGCGTCGCCCTTCAGACTCAACTGAGAAAATGATGTCGCCGTCAAATTGCTCGCTGAACTGGCGCAGCGCCGCAAGGGGCTCTTTGGCTTGATGATTGACCGTCAACGTTGGTAGCGGCGTAATATCGAGGTTTTCTCGTCCTGCTTTTTCAGTGACAGTGTCACTTTCTAGCTTTAAGCGTGGGTAGTGCTTAAGCGTAGTAAACAGGGACTCTTTGCTTAACCAGAGCGCATCGGGGGGGAGCAGCGGTCGAAGCGGATCGACGCGACGCTGATCATAGCGGTTTGCCACATCGGCTTGGAAATGATCAATGGCGCTTTCCATATCGCCGACCGATAACACCAATGTATTGTCAGGCAAATGGTCAAACAAGGTTTCTGTTTGTTCAAAAAACAGCGGCAGCCAGTATTCAATCCCGGCCGGCCAGGTTTTTTTACTTACCTGCTGGTAAATGGATTCTGGCTCTCGGCGCGCTTCAAAATGCTCGCGAAACCGGCCACGAAAATATTCTACTGCGGCATCATCGGTGGGGAATTCATGCGCCGGCAACAGCTGGATGTGTTCCAGTTCCCCGGTTGAGCGTTGGTTTTCCGGGTCAAATTGACGAATGGTGTCGACTTCATCGTCAAAAAAATCAATACGATAAGGTTCGTCACTGCCCATTGGGAACAGGTCGAGGATCGAACCTCGGCTGGCAAACTCGCCATGCTCCATCACTTGATCAACATGACGGTAGCCCGCATCGGTGAGCTGATCACGCAACTTCTCAAGCGATAAGATATCGCCTTTTTTCACCATTAAGGCATGTTGATGGAGAAAATGTCGCGGCGTCACGCGCTGTAATGCGGTGCTCGCTGGCGCAATGAGTACCCCGTCTTGTTGATGAGGAAGCTGATACAGGCAAGACAAACGCGCGGAAATAATATCCTGATGGGGGGAGAAACTGTCGTAGGGCAGGGTTTCCCAGTCAGGAAAGAGGTCGCAATGGCCTTGAGTAAATTGGCGAATGGCGGGCTGCAAACGCACGGCGGTTTGGTTGTCCGGCACCAAAAGAAACACCGGGCCGGCGTGTTGCTGCGTGAGCGTGGCAATGGCTAGCGGTAATGCAGCCCCTGATAGATTACCGAGATGTTTAACATCGCCTGGCCCTGAGGGCAGCGTAAAAGCATAGAGCGGTTGTTGGGTCATGATTTTAACTGCTTGATTGTTTGCGGTTTCGTGCACGTTTTTTTAGTAGTTTCTGCTGATGATGCAGCGCCGCACGAATGAGCGTGTCGCGGTCTTCTTCCATTAAACGCGTGTACTGGATTTGGATCACATAGTCAGGATTTTCTTGCTCACTGTCGGCATCAGGCTCGCACCCGGTGACGACGCCGTAACAATAGATGGCCGTCGGCGGATAATCGAGAAATAACTTCACGCGCGCATGCACGCCTTTTTTAAGCGGTGAATGACTATGGTAAGAAAAACTGCTCGCCCCAAAGGTGTGTGTCACAAAGCGATGATCGGGCTGATCTTCGTGACTGAGCATATAGCCCATCATCAGTGTCATTTTTTCGTTCTGAGCCTGCAGCACCCGGAATAACGCAGAGGCATCCTCTGGATCGATAGCCTTTAAATCTTTTTCTACGTCGCTATCGAGCTGGCCGCATTGACTCGCCAGGCGAAAAGGCGCCGGGATTTCGGCGGTAAAAGCCTGAGCATCCGGCTGGGCTTGATTGTCAGCAAGAGGCTCAACATTAATGCGAATCGCCGCTCGCACAGAAAAATATTCGTCTTGGCTCATCACTGTGCCTTAGGTTGCAGTTGTATTAATGATTATCACGCACCCGTGGCAAGAGGTAAAGATCAGTCGCAGTTTCTGGGGGCGGTGAGGCGTTAATTAGGGTGACAATGGTGCCTTTCGTACAAGGTCGGCTTGGCGTGCCCCAATTGGACAGGTATGCTTGCAGCGAATCAAAACAATAAGCTAGGTGCGCTATGTTTCAACCCTTGTCGGTGTTTATTGGCTTGCGATATTTACGCGGCCGTTCAGCCGACCGTTTTGGCCGCTTCGTCTCGTCGATGTCGACGGCAGGCATTGCTATTGGCGTGATGGCGTTAATCACCGTCTCGTCGGTGATGAATGGCTTTGAAGCTCAGCTGAAAGGCCGAATTCTCGGCGTGTTGCCCCATGCGATTATTGCCAATGGGCAAGCACATCCAGATCAAACCGCGATTGAGCGTTGGCCTCACGTGATTGATACGGCACCGATACAAACCACGGATGCCGTGATTCAAAGCCGCAAAGGCTTAAGCGCTGGCTTGTTAGAGGGCATCGACCCCAGTGCGCATGAGCCCTTGGCTGCCCACTTATTGCAAGGTGAATTATCGGCACTGGCCGCCGGGCGCTATCAAGTGATCATTGGGCGTAGCATGGCCTCTGAGTTACAACTTCGCGTCGGGGATGCCGTGCGCGTGATGGTAACCAGTGCCAGCCGCTTTACACCGATAGGTCGGATCCCCGCACAGCGTCTCTTTACGGTGGCGGGGATCTTTCATACCGGCACGGATGTCGATGGGCAGTTAATGCTGGCTAACATTGAGGATGTGGCGAGACTCAGTGGGGAGCCGCCGTCTCAAGCCAACGACTTACGCCTGTTTTTAGATGATCCATTTGCCATTACCCAATTAAAGACACATGCTGATCCCGGTACTTGGACGGATTGGCGTGTGTGGCGTGGCGAGCTGTTTCAAGCGGTAAAAATGGAAAAGAACATGATGAGTTTGATGCTCAGCCTGATTGTGATTGTTGCTGCCTTTAACATTATTTCCGCGCTGATCATGGTGGTCATGGAAAAGCAATCTGAGGTCGCGATTCTAAAAACCCTTGGGATGCAAGATAAAGACATTGTGGCTGTCTTTGTTGCTCAAGGCAGCTTGAGTGGTGTGCTGGGCGCGGCGGTAGGCGGCGTACTTGGTGTGCTCCTATCGGCATACATCAATGAAATCATGTCTATTTTTGGCGTGAGTCTGCTGGGTAACGGCCTAGCGTTACCTGTGGTTATTAATCCTTTTCATGTGGTGATGGTATTAGGCTTAGCGGTCGTGCTAAGTGTGCTAGCCACGCTATTTCCTGCGTTTAAAGCGGCATCTGTTCACCCTGCTGAGGCACTGCGTTATGAGTAAATCTTTGTTGTCCTGTCACCGCGTCAGTAAAACGTATCAAGAGGGCGGWCAGCCGACCTGCGTGTTAAACGATGTTTCCTTGACCATTGCCCCGGGAGAGCTGGTGGCGATAGTGGGCTCCTCTGGCTCGGGGAAAAGTACATTATTACACACCTTAGGGACGCTCGATTTGCCCTCGGAAGGTGATGTGTGGATTGAGGGTGAGGCGGTCAATGCGATGACGGCCAAGCAGCAAGCGAAGCTGCGCAATCAAACGCTTGGGTTTGTTTATCAATTTCACCATTTGCTCGCCGATTTCACCGCGCTGGAAAATGTGATGATGCCGCTTTTGATCAACAAAATGCGCCACAGCGCCGCGTCTGAACGTGCGACGGCCATGCTCAACGCGGTAGGGGTCGGACACCGGCTCAGCCATCGCCCGGCAGAGCTATCAGGTGGCGAACGGCAGCGTGTGGCCATTGCACGTGCATTAGTCAATGAACCCAAGTTGGTACTGGCCGATGAGCCGACCGGCAACTTGGATCATACCACTGCGCTCGAAATCTACGATTTGATGCGCCAGTTAAATGCCCAACATGGCACGGCCTTTTTAGTGGTAACCCATGACGGTGAGCTGGCAGCAAAATTGGGTCGTCAACTGACCATGCAAGACGGCCAGTTGCTGGGGCAGGAGGAAGCATGAAGCCTTTATCGCTGGCCATTGGTCGTCGCTTTAGTCGCGCCAGACAAAGAAACCGTTTGGTCTCCTTTATATCCTTGTCGTCAGTGATCGGGATTGCAGTGGGGGTCATGGTGATCATTGTCGGCCTGTCGGCGATGAACGGGTTTGAACGTGAGTTGAATCAACGTGTGCTGTCTGTGGTACCGCATGCCCAAGTGTTTGGTGTTAATGGTCCTATCGATAACTGGCAACAGGTCAAACGTCAGACTGAGCAGCATCCCAATGTCGAGGCTGCGGCTCCCTATGTTGAGCTGACGGTGTTGATGGAGCATGGCTCGGCGTTACAGCCTGCGAAAATTCGCGCGGTTGATCCGAGTGATGAACAAACCGTGAGTCGCATTGGTGATTATATTGAAGGTGGCTGGGAGAGCTTGCCAGTTGGGCAGTCGCAGATTGTGTTGGGACAAGGTGTGGCGGCGAAGCTGGGCGTTAGTCAAGGGGATTGGTTAACGGTCATGGTCCCTGCGACGGACAGCCAACTTGCATTGCGCGCCCCAAAGCGAGTGAGAATGCAAGTGGCAGGCCWGTTACGCCTTGGTGGCCAAATTGACCATTCATTGGCCCTGATGCGACTTCAGGACGCGCAATCTATTATGCAAATGGGACAGTCAGTGACCGGTGTGTCTCTAAAGGTGTCTCCGGTGTTGCAGGCCCGTCAGATTGTACATGAAGTCGGCCAAACGCTAACCACCTATGTGTATCTAAAAGACTGGACCAGTGAGTTCGGTTATTTATATCGAGACATCCAATTGGTGAGAACCATCATGTATTTGGTCATGGTGCTGGTGATTGGCGTGGCCTGCTTCAACGTGGTGTCAACCTTGATGATGTCGGTAAAAGATAGAGCCGCGGACATCGCGATTTTGCGTACCATGGGGGCAGAAGATCGGCTGATTCGTCGCATCTTTATTTGGTATGGGCTCTTTTCTGGTGCCTTAGGCAGTGTGTTGGGCAGTATCTTGGGCGTCACTCTCGCCACTCACCTCACGGCGATATTGTCTCAGGTCGAACAGTGGCTCGGGCATCGCTTTTTATCAGGGGATGTGTACTTTATTAATTTCCTGCCCAGTGAACTGCATGCTGCGGACGTGGCGCTTGTGAGTATCACTGCCATACTGCTTAGTTTGCTTGCCGCTTGGTATCCTGCCCGAAGAGCTTGTCAGCTCGAGCCTGCCGCGGTGTTGAGTGCCAAATAGTGGCTATGCCGCTTGGCATGCTGTGATCACTGATACGCTTTATTGTATTAACACCAAGAGCCCGACAATGGGCTCTTTTTGATCTGCCTTGCTGACCCCTAAAGGGAATACCATGTGCAGACGCGGGGCTGACGATTGCATCGCACTTTTGCCTGACGACGGTTGGTCGCGTTTGATGCCTCGCGTAGATTAAATCAGGACGATTTAAGAGGGCTTGTTTGGGTTAGGCAACACTTCTTTTATTTTCTTGGGCAAACGTAATTTACGTTTTTCCCAGCTTCTGACCACAGAATAGCGCCATATGCCACGTACAGCGAAATAGCCGATGACAGCCATCACCAGTCCGCTGGTGGCGCAGCCTAATAAAAACGGAGGGCCGATGTGGCTCATTTGCTCCGCCAAGTAATGCCACGATAGTTCAAAGTGGAATGGATACGGTGGGCTGTTCATCATCCAGGTACCGAGCTTATAAGCGAGATAAAAAAGCACAGGCATGGTGATGGGGTTGCTTACCCATACTAGCGCAACGGCGAGCGGCAGGTTAACCCCAAATAAGATCGCGAGCCCGGCGGCCATGATCATTTGGCTGGGCAAGGGGACAAATGCCATAAACAGGCCGACGGCAAAGGCACCGGATGCCGACCGGCGGTTAAGGCACCATAAGTTGGGATCATGCAACAGGCTACCAAACACCCTGAGTGCCTTATTGTCGCGCAATGTTTCGCGCTTGGGCATATAGCGTTGGAAAAACTTCTTAGGCATACCTGTTTACATTACCTGGAAATTACGCAATGACGCTGACCTTTACATTGACTGCCGCACTGGCTGTGCTGTCGCTACCTTGGTGGCCAATGTTACCGCCAATTTGGGTCTGCATCATGACAGTGATCGTCTTTGTTGTTGGGTGGAAAAGACGTTGGTGGTGGCTTGCTGGAAGCGCGTTAGGGCTCACTTGGGCTGTATTGTCCGCAAACTTGTATCAAGCCGACGTGATCCACGTCATTTCACACCAAGAGGATACTACAATCAGTGGGACAGTGGGCACCCTTTTCAGCGCAAAAACGGGGGCGCAAGCGATTATTTTTGACGTTGATAAAATTAATCAGACAAGATTGCCGCCTTTTCGCTCAGCCAGAGTGCGCGTTTATTGGCAATCTCCCCCTTATCCCAAGCAAGGTGAACGTTGGCAATTGGTGGTGACGTTTAAGCCCCCTTACGGACGGTTAAACGAGGCGGGATTTGATGCGGAAAAATACTACGTTGCACGGCGAGTGCATGCCAAGGCCCGACTCAAAGAAGCAACGCGGCTAACCGAGCAGGTGAGTTGGCGTCAGCAATTACTTGATACACTCAGCCCAGCTTTGTCGCCGCTTGCCTTTGGGCCGCATTTATTAGCATTGAGCCTTGGCGAGCGGGAATGGTTAACTCCAGCGCACTGGGACACCCTGACGCACAGTGGTTTAGCCCATTTGATGGCTATTTCAGGATTGCATATTGGTTTGGCCTACGGGATTGGGTGGCAAATCGGCCGTTGGGCGCGCGTCTTTCTCCCGGAACGACRCCTGTTTTTATGGCTGCCTTTGTACGTGGCGATTGGGGTGGCCTCGCTCTATGCGGCATTGGCCGGGTTTGCACTGCCCACTCAACGCGCGCTCATTGCCTTGATGCTGGTCTCAATCAGTAAACGCTTGGGAGCACGGATTTCCCCGCTTAATCTGTTGCAGTTAACCTTATTATTGGTATTGCTCCGCGACCCTTTTGCCGGTTTCTCAATGAGTTTTTGGCTTTCGTTTGCCGCTGTGGGGGCCTTATGCATGGCGCATTACACGCTGACCCATGCCGCCTCTGATGGTCGAATACAAACAAGGCCTTGGCTTCGCCCTATCAAGCAGCTTATCGGCATACAATTGATTCTATTGGTAGGAATGCTTCCTTTGCAGTTAGGATTATTTGCAGGGATCAGCGCCGCTGCCACGCCCATTAACCTCGTGGCGGTGCCTTGGGTGGGAATGGTGACCGTTCCACTGGTCTTTGTTGGCCTGCTGAGTGAGAGTCTATCGCTTTCCTGGGTTGCGGATTGGGTATGGGGTGGGGCAAATGCCAGCCTTCATCCAGTGATGGCACTCGCCGATCTGGCGGCGGATACCTGGTTACCCGCCCCAGTCACCTCGGCAGGCTGGGCAATATCGGCGACGGTGCTCGTTTGGGGGTTATACGGCTGGCGTTGGCATCGTTTAAAGGCGGTGATGCTGGTCCTGGTCGCAGCCGTGGTAGCTTGGCGAGATCCTAAACCGGTCAACTGGCAAATTGATGTGTTGGACGTCGGGCATGGGTTGGCGGTATTGATCAGTAAGAATCACCGCGCGGTGCTCTATGACACGGGCAACCGCTGGCAGGTGGGCGGTATTGCACAAGCGGTGATCGCACCGATTCTGACCCATCGTCAAATCAGGCAGTTAGATGGCCTCATTCTCAGTCATGGCGACAGTGATCATGATGGTGGGGCGACGTTTATGTCTGATACCTATTCACCGCAGTGGCGACGTGCCAGTGAGCGTCGTGCTGGGTATCAAGCCTGTGTGGCCGGCGAGCGTTGGCGCTGGCAAGGACTCACCTTTTCGGTACTCTGGCCCCCAGCACAAAAGGCGCGTGCTGATAATGATGATTCCTGTGTAATCCGAGTGTCTGGCGATGGACGTAGCCTGCTGCTCACAGGCGATATAGAAGCCAGTGGAGAGGCTGATTTGTTGGCGTCTCTGACCGATAAACGGGCGCTTAATAGTGACATCATTTTGGTGCCCCACCATGGTAGTGCGTCTTCGTCTTCCTCAGCGTTTATTCGCACCGTTGATCCGGTTTGGGCAGTCGCGTCAACTGGGCTTCTCAACCCATGGCAGCTTCCGTCACCAGAGGTGAAATTGGCCTATCAAAACGCCGGTATCACTTGGCTTGATACGGCGGCAAATGGCCAAGTGCGTTGGCAGGGTGTCGACTCGGGTTGGCAGTTAACACGTTGGCGGCAGGACCGCAGCGATTATTGGTATCGTCAGATGTTTAAACGTCGGCCAGTATATTTGGACGCGGACTTGTAAAAGAGTAGAATGCCCGTCTGTTTAACACATCTAAACGATTTTAATGAGCGAATATCAAGATAAAACGACCTGGCAGACGTTTAAGCAGCTGTGGCCCTACATTGCCAACTATAAAGTAGGGCTGATTGTTGCCATTATCGCCTTGGTGATTAATGCCGCCAGTGACACCCTGATGCTCTCAATGCTAAAGCCTCTGCTTGACCAAGGCTTTACTTATGACGATGTCAAAGGCGATTTCCTCAAATGGATGCCTGTCTATTTGGTCGCACTCATGGTGATACGTGGCTTGTCGAGCTTTGTGTCCGCTTATTGCTTATCTTGGGTGTCGGGTCATGTGGTGATGACCATGCGCCGCCGGATGTTCAATCACTTTATGAAAATGCCCGTCAGCTTTTTTGACCAAGAGTCGTCCGGGGCTCTGCTTTCTCGGATTACCTATGACTCAGAACAAGTCGCGTCAGCGACCAGTAGCGCCTTGGTCAGTTTGGTGCGCGAAGGGGCATCCATTATCGGTTTGATGGCGTTGATGTTTTGGTCAAGCTGGCAGCTCTCCGCTATTCTTCTGGTGATTGCGCCAGTGGTGGCGATTTCTATCCGCATCGTCTCTAAGCGCTTCCGTCGCATTTCTTCCAATATGCAAGATGCCATGGGGTCGGTGACTAGCTCCGCCGAGCAAATGCTTAAAGGGCACAAAGTAGTGTTAAGTTACGGTGGCCAAGACGTTGAAAAGACGCGTTTTGAGAAAGTCAGTAATCGTATGCGCCAGCAGACCATGAAGCTGGTGTCCGCACAAGCGATTGCCAACCCGGTGATCCAGTTGATTGCCTCCATGGCATTGGTGGTGGTACTGATTTTGGCCAACACCGAGGCGATTCGCTCTGAGCTGACCGCAGGTACCTTTGCGGTGGTGTTTGGTGCCATGTTTGGTCTGATGCGCCCACTTAAATCCTTGACCAACGTGACCTCTCAGTTCCAACGCGGGATGGCGGCCTGCCACAGTTTATTTAACCTGATGGAGCTGGAAACGGAAAAAGACACCGGGACACACGCGGTGGAGCAAGTGAGTGGCGACATTAAGGTCGAGGATGTGGTCTTCACCTATCCCACTCGCGACGCACCCGCGCTAAATCATGTCAGCTTTGAGCTGCCAGCGGGTCAGACCCTAGCCCTGGTGGGACGTTCAGGGTCAGGAAAAAGCACCATTGCTAACCTGTTAACCCGTTTTTATGAACTAGACAGTGGCGCGATTACGCTCGATGGCGTCCCGATTGAGGACTATACCCTGGGTAATTTGCGTCAGCATGTCGCRGTGGTGTCGCAAAAYGTTCACCTGTTTAATGACACGGTGGCGAATAACATCGCGTATGCCGCAGAACATAAATACAGCCGTGAGCAAATAGAGCACGCCGCGAAACTTGCCTACGCGGATGACTTTATTCGAGAGCTTGACCACGGTTATGACACCATGATTGGTGAAAACGGGGTGAGCTTGTCTGGCGGACAGCGCCAACGCTTGGCTATTGCGCGTGCCTTGCTACGTAATGCGCCCGTTTTGATCCTGGATGAAGCCACGTCGGCACTGGATACCGAGTCTGAACGTGCGATTCAGGCGGCATTGGATGAGCTGCAAAAAGATCGTACTGTGTTGGTGATTGCACACCGGTTGTCGACCATTGAAGATGCCGATCAGATACTGGTTGTGGATGAAGGAGAGATCGTCGAACGAGGCAGTCATCAAGCACTCCTTGAACGTGACGGTGCTTATGCACAACTTCACCGTATTCAGTTTGGTGACTGAGTATGCTAGAGCAACTGTGGTTTGGTCATCAACGCCCACTATGGTCGATATTATTAAGGCCGCTTAGCGCCTTATTTGGCCTCGTGGCGCGCCATCGCCGTCGTCAATATTTACGCGGCAAAACACGGCGCTATTCGTCACCAGTGCCGGTCATCGTGGTGGGGAACATCATGATTGGCGGCAATGGCAAAACCCCGTTTGTGATTTGGTTGGTGGAGCAACTCAAAGCGCATGGCTACCGACCAGGGGTAGTGTCACGCGGTTATGGCGGAAAATCTGAGCAGTATCCACTATTACTCAGCCAAACCACGCCACCGCGCACGGCGGGAGACGAGCCAGTATTAATTGCGCGCCGCACTCAGGTGCCGGTTTGTGTTGACCCCAACCGCAGCGAGGCAGTTAAACGTATCCTGCAAGAAGGTGTCGATATCGTGGTCACGGATGATGGCCTTCAGCACTACCAGCTGGATAGAGACATAGAGATCGTGATCATCGATGGTCAGCGTCGGTTTGGTAACGGTCACTATCTGCCCCTGGGACCCTTGCGTGAATCACTCGATAGGCTTGAGAGCGTCGATATGTTGGTCACTAACGGTGGTACACCACAAGGCCAAGAGTGGGGGATGCATCTGGTCCCTGGCTTGGCGGTTAACCTACGTACGGGACAACGCTGCCAAGCCTCAATGCTACCGCAAGTGGTGGCAGTTGCTGGGATTGGCCATCCACCCCGCTTTTTTAACACCTTGCAGCAAATGGGCGTGACACCTGTTTATAGCCAAGGGATTAACGATCATCAAACCCTCAACGCCGACGAGCTGGACAGGTTGAGCAAGAAGGGGCAACATTTACTGATGACAGAAAAAGATGCGGTAAAATACCAAGGGATCGCCCAAGATAACTGGTGGTATTTACCGGTAGAGGCGCGGCTGCCTGACGAGGCAGCTCAGGCCGTACTCGCCAAGATAGAACGTTTGCAAACAAACGCGAATAAAAAATAAAGGAACGCTATGGATCACCGTCTGCTTGAAATTGTGGCCTGCCCATCATGCCAGGGCAAACTCTATTATCAGCGCGATAACAATGAGTTAGTTTGTAAGTTTGATCGTGTCGCTTATCCCATTATTGATGGTATCCCTGTGCTGCTTGAATCAGAAGCTCGTGATATGTCATTGGAAGAGGTCCAGGGATGAGCGCGTTTTATGTGGTGATCCCGGCGCGGTTTGGCTCAAGCCGCTTGCCGGGTAAACCGTTGGCTGATATCGCCGGTAAGCCAATGATCCAACACGTTTATGAGCGCGCCCAAGCGGCGGGTGCCACTCAGGTAATTGTTGCCACCGACGACCAGCGTATTGAGGCGGCGGTCAGAGCCTTTGGTGGAGAAGTGTGTTTAACACGTGCCGACCATGAGTCTGGCACTGAGCGCTTGGCCGAGGTTGTTGAACGCTATGGCTTTGCTGATGATGATATTATCGTTAATGTGCAAGGCGATGAACCCTTGATCCCCGCTGCGGTAATCGGTCAAGTGGCGGAGAACCTCAGTCAGAATGATCAGGCACCGATGGCCACCTTGGCGGTTGCGATTGATGACCAAGAGCAAGTGTTCAATCCCAATGTGGTCAAAGTCGTGACGGATCAAAAAGGGTTTGCCTTGTATTTTAGCCGCGCCACGATTCCGTGGGATCGCACCCACTTCGAGGCTGAATCACCTGAGATCCCGCAAGCATTGCTGCGGCACATTGGTATTTATGGCTATCGTGCAGGATTTATCAGCCGTTACATCCACTGGACACCGAGCCCGTTGGAGAAGATTGAATCGCTAGAGCAGTTGCGCGTATTGTGGCATGGCGAGAAGATCCATGTAGCCGTTGCCACACAGACGCCGCCGCATGGCGTTGATACCCAAGCAGACTTAGAGGCAGTGCGCGCCTATTTAGCCGTCGATAGCAACGCATAGGCGCAATTTTACGCCTGCTGCGAATGAAAATAACAAAGCCGCGAATCAATCGCGGCTTTTTTGGTGGGTGATGCGCGTTGATGAGCTTAATTGGTCGGCTGAGCGATAAAGTCACGGAGCCGTTGCCATGCTTGTCCCAATCGCTCGTGCCAATAGCGTTCGAACTGCTCGAGGTATTGCGCACGTGGACCGTATTTTATCCATGGCTGCTTAATTTGCTTTTGCGCCATGAAGTTAGTCGGTGCGGGGATGGGATCGAGGCCAGCGCTTTGAAACTCATAGACGGCACGATCCATGTGTGCCGCGGATGTGACGAGCACTAGGTTACTACTCCCAACCACCGATGCGGCTTGGTAGGCTTCCTCCCACGTATCCTTGGCGGTTTCAAGCAACAGGATACTGTTTTTATTGACCCCCAATGCCATTGCGACTCGTGCCAACATACGCGCATGGCTGACTTCATAACCATGGTCATAGCCTGACAAAATCAGCTTGGAAGTGGGGTACATTCGGTGAATACGGATGCCTTCTGCCAGGCGCATTAACGCCGCACGAGAAAGCTCAGAGGTTGGGGGGATAGCGTCATCGACCACATGACTGTTGCCCAGTACCATTACAAAGTCTACCGGTTTTTCCGTAGGGAGAAACGCGGTGTATTGACGCTCAAGTGGACGAAGGAGCCCCGAGGCGACTGGTTGAAACGAAGTGAGAAAAATCCCAGCAAACGCAACGAAGATAACAAAAGATGCCAGCCTTTTACGCTGAGAGAACCAAAGCAGGCATAGCCCGAAAAGACCCAACAACAGCAGCGCGGGCAAGGGCATTATCAAGGTTGAGATAAGTTTTTTTAATTCAAACATGCAATGTCGCCCGAAATATAGTCAAACGAGGCACAAATAGTGCCATAAACCTTTATTAACGTAAGGCTTGTGACAGAATATGCCTTTCTACCACTCAATGATAACGAATGCCATTGTGACTGAGGATAAAAATTTCGACGACATTGCCCACAAATTTGTTAAAAACATTTATGGATCGGGCAAAGGCGAAATCCGCCAAGCGGTTGTTTGGCAGGACATAGAGCAGATCCTGCACTGTTTCCCGCCTGAGCAGACCCTGCATATTTTAGATGCGGGTGGTGGGGTTGCCCCTATGTCTCGGCACTTGGCGGCGCGTGGTCACAGGGTCACTTTATGTGATCTTTCTTCGCAAATGCTCGACTTAGCCCGTCAGGAGATTGAACAACAGGGCTTACTTGCGCAGTATCAGCTGGTTCATTCTTCGGCGCAGACGATTGGCGAATATTTGAGCGAGCCACCGGATGTGATTTTATTCCATGCGGTATTGGAGTGGACTGCTGAACCGGAGCAGGTGTTGAAAGACTTGCTCAAGCACTTGCGACCGGGTGGGATGGCGTCAGTGATGTTCTATAACCAAACCGGGTTGCTCTTCAAGAATCTTGTGTGCGGTAACCTCACCCATGTTGAGGAAGGCATGCCGCATCGCAAGCGGTTTAAACTTCAGCCACCCAAAGGTTTGCACCCCGAGAGTGTCTATCAATGGATGCAAGACAGTGACATTACCCTCAAAGGTAAAACAGGCGTACGCACCTTTCACGATTATATGCGTGATACCAACATTGGTGATTTTACCTTTGAGCAAGTTATTGCATTAGAGCAACAGCTTTGCCGCCAAGAGCCGTTTGTGTCTCTTGGGCGATATATTCATGTCTGGGGCCAACATCATGCCCCAAGCAATCAAGATGAAAACAAGGACAACGGATGAGTGATCAGGCTCAGTCTTCCCAGCATTGGGCAGACGACGCTCAGACAGTACCTGAGTTGGTCAGTTGGGTAAAACAAAGTGGCTTGGGGTTAAACCTGCCGCCGGAGCGCTTGGCATTCTTGCTGGCAATGGCGGTGATGAGCCAGGAACGACTAGAAGATGAGTTGAGTGAACACGAACTCGTGGACGTCTTTCGGTTGGTGAGCGAGCAGTTTACCAACGATGAAGGAGGCAGTCTTGGTAATGTTGCCTTCCGCGCCAACAATGCCATCAACGAAATGGTACAAGCGAGACTGCTAAGTCGGTTTACCAGTGAAATGACTGATGGCGACAGCATTTACCGCCTCACGCCATTGGCGCTCGGTATTGCCGATTATTACGCCCGTCATCGTGAGTACTCGACCTTAAAGCTTTCAGTACAGCTATCCATGGTGGCCGATGAAATTGCCAAGGCGCGCCGAGCGGCGGAAGAAGATGGGGATGCCACTTTTTGGCGCCATAACGTTTATGGCGTGCTGAAGTACTCGGTCGCCGAGATTTTTGACCGCATCGATCTTAACCAGCGGGTAATGGATGAGCAGCAGCAACAGGTCAAAGAAGACATTGCCGCGCTCCTCACCCAGGACTGGCAAGCCGCAATCGCTAACTGCGAATACTTGCTCAACGAAACCTCGAGCACCTTGCAAGAGTTGCAAGAAACACTGCAGGCGGCGGGGGATGAGCTTCAAAGCCAGCTGCTGGAGATCCAAGAAGTGGTTCGCGGCCGTGATGACCTCGATTTCGTCGATAGCATGGTATACAGCTTGCAGATGAAACTGGACCGTATCGTGAACTGGGGGCAGCAAGCCATCGATTTATGGATAGGTTACGACCGCCATGTGCATAAATTTATTCGTACCGCGATTGATATGGATAAAAACCGTGCATTCAGTCAGCGTTTGCGCCAGTCGGTCTCCGACTATTTTGATATCCCTTGGTTTTTGACTTACGCCGATGCGGAGCGACTGCGTGATACGCGCGATGAAGCGCTGGTGTTACGTGACGATGAAGTCACGGGCGAGATGCCAGAAGAGGTGGCGTTTGAACAATTAAGTGTGGTTGACGATGGCCTTTCACAGGCAGTGTCACAGATGCTCAACCGCCATCGAGAAACCGGACAAGCGATCGACTTGGGTCGTGTTCTGAAAGATTACTTAGCCGAGCATCCACAAGCTCGCCATTTTGATCTCGCGCGCTTAGTGATCAACCAAGCGGTCCGCATGGGCTACTCCCAATCTGATCTTAACGCGATTCAGCCTGATTGGCAGGCGATTAACGACTTCGGAGCTAAGGTACAAGCGAATGTCATCGATAAATACTGAACAGCCAATGCCAGAAGGGCTGGCCAAAGCCATTGCTAACCCTTTGTTCCCGGCGTTGGACAGTGCATTGCGTGCTGGCCGCCATATTGCCAGCGACGATCTGGATAACCACGCCTTGCTGATGGAATACGAGCAAGCGCTGAATATTTTCTACCAGCGTTATAACGCTGAATTGGTGCGGGCGCCAGAGGGCTTTTTCTATCTTCGCCCGCGTTCAACCAGTTTAATTAGGCGCAGCGTGTTGTCTGAACTGGATATGCTGGTTGGCAAAGTCCTGTGTTTTCTGTATTTAAGCCCAGAGCGCTTGGCACAAGAGGGGATCTTTACCACCCAAGAGCTGTTTGATGAGCTGCTGGCGTTGGCGGATGAGAAAAAACTGATGAAGTTGGTCACGCATCGTGCCACCGGCTCAGATCTTGACCGTGAAAAGCTTTTCGACAAAGTGAAAACCTCGCTGCGACGTTTGCGTCGTCTTGGGATGATTTTACCTATCGGTGAAGGCAGTAAATTCCGCGTCAGTGAAGCGACGTTCCGCTTTGGTGCCGATGTACGAGCCGGGGACGCTCCACAAGAAGCCCAGTTGCGTCTGATTCGTGACGGGGAAGCTGTGGTGCACAGCCAAGCGCATATTCAATCAAGCCTGCTCGATGATCACTCGGATGAAGACGCAGACAATGCCGATACAGAGACAACGGAGGAGCCGACAGTATGAGTCAGCGCGGTAAGTATCACTCACTCACCATGGTGAACTGGARCGGCTTTTTTGCCCGAACCTTTGATATTGACTCCCTTGTCACCACCTTATCAGGCGGGAATGGCGCGGGTAAGTCGACCACTATGGCAGCGTTTATCACCTCATTGATCCCTGACCAAACCCTGTTGCACTTCCGTAACACCACAGAGGCAGGCAGCTCGAGCGCGTCTCGTGATAAGGGCTTGCACGGTAAATTGCAGCCAGGTGCCTGTTATGCCGCCTTGGATGTGGTGAATTCACGCCAACAGCGGGTGTTGTTTGGGGTGCGTCTTCAACAAGTGGCGGGGCGTGATAAGAAGGTGGATATCAAGCCGTTCGTTTTACAAGGCTTGCCTTCTTCTGTGGCGCCGACCGATGTGTTGGTCGAGACCTTAAATAACGGTCAAGCGCGAGTCCGTCAGCTTAACGAGGTAAAAGAGGCGGCGGGTGAGTATGAAACCGCGCACTTTAAAGCCTTTAACTCGGTCACCGACTATCACGCGCAAATGTTTGAGTTTGGCGTGCTACCGAAAAAGCTGCGCACCCAGCAAGACAGAGGCAAGTTTTATCGATTAATTGAGGCGTCACTCTACGGCGGTATTTCCAGCGCGATCACCAAGTCGTTGCGCGAGTATTTGTTGCCACAAAATGGCGGCGTGAAAAAAGCCTTCCAAGATATGGAAGTGGCGCTGAAAGAAAACCGTATGACGCTAGAGGCGATCAAGCTGACGCAGCGCGACCGTGACTTGTTTAAGCATTTGATCACCGAAGCGACCCATTATGTGGCCTCGGACTATATGCGCCATGCCAATGAGCGTCGTAGTAAGCTTGAGCAAGCGCTGTCGTTGCGGGCGGAGCTGAACGCTGCCCAGCAGACGTTGCAGCAAAAGCAGCAGCATGCGGAAACCATGCGCGCAGAATTAGCCGAGTTAGAGGCGGGACAAGATCACCTCGAACAAGATCACCAAGCGGCGGCTGATCATCTGCAGTTGGTGCAATCGGCGATGCGCCAACAAGAAAAGATTCAGCGTTACGAGGAAGACTTACTCGATCTTTCTGAAAAGCTGGAAGAGCAAATCATGGTGGTGGAAGAGGCCACAGAGCAGCTTGCTGAAGCTGAATTGCGTGCGGCACAAAGTGAAGAGGAAGTGGATAGTCTCAAGACTCAGCTTGCTGACTACCAACAAGCACTCAACACGCAACAAACGCGTTCCCTGCAGTACCAACAAGCCCTCAATGCCTTGGAAACCGCGCGTCGCCTCACTGGCGATGAGACCCTCAGTGCAGACGAGGCCACGACACGATTACACGCGTTAAAAGCACAAGAGTCTGAACAAACCGATTGCGTACTGTCACTCAAGCATAAACGCGATTTGGCGTCAGCGACGGCCAATCAGTTTGAACAGGGCTTGCATCTTTTGCACCGTCTTGATCCCTCTGTGCCCCGTGCTGAGGCTGGCAAGGCGGCCAAGCGCTGGGTTGAGCTGGGCAGAGAGCGTCGCTATCTAGCCGACAGTCTAACGCAGCGCCAGTATGAGCAGCGTGAACTGAGCCAACGGGCTGAGCAATATCAGCAAGCGAGCCAGTTCGTGTCGGAATATCAGGACCTAACAGGCGAATCGCTGGCTGACAGTGACGCGGTCGAGCAAGCCGCCGCGCTGCAGCAAGCACGACGCGACGCGCGACAAGAGGAAAAAGACACCCAAGCTGAGCAACTGCGTGAGCTCGCGCGGACACAGGATGCGGTTGACGCGCAAATCCAAGATCTTGAGCTAAAAGCACCGACTTGGTTTGCGGCCAATGACGCCTTGACCAAACTGGAAAGCCAAACTGAAAAAAACTTGGTGGACAGTCAAGCGGTGATGGAGGCGATGCATGCCACGCATGAGGCGGTACGCACGCGCACGCAGCACCAAGATCAGCTGAGTAAACAAAAAGCAGAGATTGAGCAAGCGATTGAGCAATTAGCGCAGCCAGGTGGCAGCGACGATGCGCAATTGCAAGGCCTCGCCGACACCCTGGGTGGTACTTTACTCTCTGAAATTTATGATGATATCACGCTCGATGATGCTCCTTATTTCAGCGCACTCTATGGCCCGGCGCGGCATGCCATCGTGGTGCCTGATCTTAAAGGCGTAAAGGATAAGCTGACGGATTTGGACGCTTGCCCCGATGATCTATACATCATTGAGGGGGATGCCGACGCGTTTGATGATAGCGTGTTTGATGCCCAAGAGCTGTCGGGTGCCGTGTGTGTACACCTAAACGATCGGCAAATGCGCTATTCGCGCTTCCCGACTACGCCTTTGTTTGGTCGTGCTGCCCGTGAGCACCGCCTTGAGCAGCTACGTGAACAACGAGAGGCATTGGTGGAAGAGCATGCCAAAGCCTCTTTTGATGTACAAAAGTGGCAACGCTTGTCACACGCATTTAGCCAATTTATTGCTGAGCATCTCACGGTGGCGTTTGAGCCCGATCCTGAACAGGCGATCGCCGCTTGCCGCGAGAAACGTGCGCAGACTCAGCGGGCAATAACCGAAGCCAAGCATGTACTGGCACAACACGAGGCGGCGGTGGCGCGTTGTCAGCAAGTGCTACAAATTCTCGATAAGCTTCGCTACTGTGCCGACGCGCTCACAGAGGAGAATCTCGACGCGCGCGTGCAAGCAGCGGTTGAGCGCGTAGAGGCCGCCAAAGAAGCACAAGGCTTTATCCAACAACATGGTGAAACCTTGGCCGCATTGGAAAGTAGCTTGGCAACACTCGATAGTGACCCTGAGCAATTTGATAAACTAGAACAGGCCTACCAAGAGGCGGATGACACCTTACAGGTGATTAAGCAGCAAGTGTTTGCTGTTGCCGATTTAGCGGAGCGTCGTCCGCATTTTGCCTATCAAGATGCGTCAGACATGCTGACGCAAAGCAGTGAGCTTAACGAACAGCTTAAAGCCAAACTCAAAGACGCCGAGCAGGTGCGCCAACGTGAGCGTGAATCGCTCAAGCAAATTCAGTCGCAGAATAGCCAATATCATCAGGTGCTCGCGTCGCTCAAAAGCGCCCATCAATCTAAGCAAGAGACATTGAACGAGTTTAAGCGTGAGCTTAGTGAGTTAGGTGTGCAAGCGGATGAAGACGCCCTAATGCGTGCGCAAAGTCGTCGTGATGCTTTGTACGAGCAAATGCATCAGGCGCGGCAGCGCCATAGCGAGCTTTCCCGCGGTATCACATCGCTGGAGATGGAGACCAAATCCCTGACCAAAGAGCTGCGTAAACTGCTTAAGCAGTACAAAGAGCTGCGTCAGTTTGTGGTCAACGCCAAAGCGGGCTGGTGCAGCGTTCTGCGCATCGCGCGCGACAATGGAGTAGAAAAACAGCTGCATCGTCGAGAAATGGCGTATATGTCTGCTGACGAGTTGCGTTCGTTATCAGATAAATCCTTGGGGGCATTGCGCCTGGCGGTTGCTGACAACGAAACCTTGCGCGATGCCTTGCGGGCGTCTGAAGATGTTGGACGACCAGAGCGTAAAGTCTTGTTCTACGTGGCTGTGTATCAGCATCTGCGTGAACGTATCCGTCACGATATCATTCGCACCGATGATCCGGTCGAAGCGATTGAGGAAATGGAAGTCGAACTGGCCCGTCTTACTGAAGAGCTTACGCAGCGTGAACAACGCTTGGCGATCAGCTCCGAGTCGGTAGCTAATATTATTCGCAAGACGATTCAGCGCGAACAAAACCGGATCCGCATGCTTAACCAAGGGCTTCAGAACGTAGGCTTTGGTCAAGTGCAAGGCGTGCGCCTGAATGTGTCTATCCGTGAAACCCATGCTCAGTTGCTGATGGGCTTGGCTGAACATGCTGACCAGCACCAAGATTTATTTGGTAATCCAAACCTGACGTTTTCGGAAGCGATGGCTAAACTGTTCCAGCGCTTAAACCCGCATATTGAAATGGGGCAACGTGCGCCACAGACCTTAGGGGAAGAGTTGTTAGATTATCGCAACTTCCTCGAATTAGACATTGAGGTGAATCGTGGCACTAACGGCTGGTTGAAGGCGGAATCCGGCGCGTTGTCGACCGGCGAAGCGATTGGTACTGGGCAGGCAATCTTGCTGATGGTGATCCAAAGCTGGGAAGAAGAATCACGCCGACTGCGAGGCAAAGATGTGATCCCTTGTCGCTTACTCTTCCTGGATGAGGCCGCGCGTTTGGATGCTAAATCGATCTCGACCTTGTTTGAGTTGTGTCATCGCTTGGATATGCAGCTGTTGATTGCGGCACCGGAAAACATCAGCCCAGAGCAAGGGACGACGTATAAACTGGTGCGTAAAATCTTCAACGATCGCGAACACGTCCATGTCGTGGGCTTACGCGGCTTTGGTGAAGAGAAGCGTCGGGAGCTCGATCGCGAGCCGGTGATGGAGTAATCGTCAGTCAAGGTGAAAAGAAGGGGTCGGCCTTAAGGCTGACCCCTTTGCGTTTTAGTCGGTTTTAAAATGACCGATAGTGTCAGCCAGGCGTGCTGATCGTTGGCTTAAGCCAGTGACGGTTTCGGCGGTGTCATGTGTACGCTGCGAGACAGTTTCAGCGGATTGTGCAATGTCTGTGATGCTTTCGCTGATTTCTGTCGTCACTTGTGTTTGCTGCTGGGTAGCATTGGCAATGTGTGAGGTCATCTGATTGATTTCGGTGACCATGTTGGCAATATCAACCAGCGCAGCGTTATTTTGCTGACAATAGTCCACACAGGTCTCAACGGTTTGGCTGGTGGTATCCATATCTGCCACCGCTGACTGCGTCTCTTGACGTAATGCGGCAATTTTATCGCGGATACTTTCGGTCGAGTCTTGGGTACGTGAGGCGAGGGTGCGTACCTCTTCGGCGACCACGCTGAACCCACGGCCTTGCTCGCCCGCGCGCGCCGCTTCAATCGCCGCATTCAGTGCCAACAAGTTGGTTTGCTCGGCAATGGCTTGAATTACATCCAGTACGGTGCCGATTTCTTCGCTTTGTTGCGATAAACGCCCCATGGTGGCGGTGGCTGCGTCCATACTCGATGACAAGGTACGGATTTGCGCAACCAGGTCGTCACCAATTCGTGAGCCTTTGTTGACGGCTTGGGTGATGTCATCAGACGCGGTGGAGGCTTGATCTGCATACTGGGCAACATCTGTGACGGAGGTAGCCATTTCTGTCGCTGCTGAGGCAACTTGATGGGTATGCTTGACCTGATCGGTCACGCGATCGCGCATGGTTACCACATCTTGATTGATGTCGTTAGAGGCTTGGCCGAGTAACCCAGAAGCTTGGTGCGCCTCTTGAATCACCTGTTGGAAGCTCGCGAACATGTCATTGAGCGAGCGGCCGAGCAGTGCCATTTCGTCTTTACCGCTATCGGGTAAACGTTGGGTTAAGTCTTTATTTTCTGCAATGGATTTAATACGTGTAGTGACCGCAATCATGGGTTTGGCAATATTGCCACCGAGAATATAGGCAATCACGATCGCGACAACCACTAACACCAATGAGGTAATCACCGTCGCTTTGAGAATGGTACCCTGCATGGTCGCCACTTGTGATAGCGCTTCCTGTTGACTGATTTGATTGACCAGCGCCCAGCGCTTGCCGAAGACATCAATCGGTGAGTAAGCGGTATAGACGGTTTGGTTGCGATAACTCTGCTCTTTGCCAGTGCCCGTTTCGCCTGCCAGCGCTTGGGTAATGCTTTGCGACGCCATGGGCATTTGGCCCGCGGCGGTATCGGTGAAATCAATGCGGCGAATCAAATCGGGTTTGACGCCATTGGTGCGCAACAAGTGTAAATACTCAGATTTGTCCTCTTGTAAAGCGCGCGCTTCGGTGCGAAGGACGTTATCAGGCCCGACCATAAACATTTCGCCGCTTTGTCCAAAGCCTGCTGACTGCCATTGGCCTTGACTGCTGATCACGCCACTTAAACGCTGAATCGGCAATTTAAAGATGAGTACGCCCTGCGTTTCGCCGTTCTCGACGATAGGGGTGGCGATAAATGAGGCCGGTTCATCGTAGCTGGGAAAGTAAGGGCGATAATCCACAAAACTGATGGCGCCGGCTTTTGCATCAATCGCCTCTAAAAAGGCATCACCCATGCCGCTAGTAGCGTAGGGACCCGCAAATAAGCTGGTTCCAAAGTCAATCTCTTTGGCCACCGAGTAGACAATACGGCCATTGGCATCGGCTAACACGATATCTTGGTAGCCAAACGTTTCGGCAAAGCGGTGATAGTTAGGGTGATATTGAGTGTGCACCTTGTCATACGTGGAGCCATCATTGGTGGTCACCAACTTGTCTTTCTCGCCCAAAGGATGGGGGCTGCCGCTGATATAAAATTGCTGCAGTGTCCGCGTGGCAGGGGCGAGCGCTGCGAGGTTGGAGCGTGCATTGGCGTTGGTATCGTTGCGCGCTTGGTAAACATCGCCGAAGGTGTCRGTGTAGTAGTCTTGCAGCGCGCGCCGGGCCGCTCTATCAGTGCGGACTTCACGGCTGTAGCGTCGATAAGCTTGGCTAAAAGACGTTACCGCGTTTTCGGTCATGGTGGAGTCGGCCATTGAGGTTAATTGTTGGCCGATAAATGAAAAATAACTGGTTAATTCAGAGTGCTTGGCTTCGCGTACGGCTTTGAGCTGGCTAATGGCCTGCTCTCGCATTTCATCGCCAAACAGTGTGGTGGTTCGGTTTGCCAACACCGCGGCGGTGGCGACAATACAAATAACACAGGCGGAGATGATCGCCGCAGAAACCTTGGTGCGAACTTTCATACTACTAAACTCCTGAAACGTCGTTATGACGGCATCAAATCAAGGCACCTTACTGGCGTAAAGTGGAGGTGGGGGCTTATTCGATAGGGAAATAACATGCTCAAACCGTCAGGTCGCACTCTAGCATGGCCACACTGTGGTATTGGCCAAACTTTTCACCGACATCATTTAGCTGTCCAACTTGTTGGAAGCCAAAGCGACGATGCAATGCTAATGACGCTGGGTTAGGTAGCGTGACGAGAGAATAGGCGCGGCGCAGGGCCTTATCGCGCATTCCGTCGAGCAAGGTTTGCATTAATGCCGAACCAACCCCACGGCCACCGGCATCGGGGGCCGCATAAATGGTGATTTCTGAGGCGATGTGGAAAGCCTGCTTGGGATTGAAAGGCGTATTGTAAGCAAAGCCAAGGATTTGTTGGTCTTGCTCTGCCACCCAGGCTTGATAGCAGGAGGACGGATCAAACTGAGCAAACCATTGTTCACGTTCAGCTAATGGCCATGGGCACAAGTCAAACGTAATGGCAGTGTGTGTAATGTAATAATTATAAATCGTATTGATCGCGTCACAATCACGCAATTCCATGCGTCGAATAAGCATTTTCGCTTCCTTTTCGCTTTTTTTGCGCGATATAAGATAACGAAGTTCAACGCATTCGCCAAGTGTTGGTGATAAATGAGACACTTGTCGTGCATTTAATACCCAAATGTTGCTGTCTTTTGCGCGAAAACAAACGCACGCACTGTTAGGCTAACAAAATGCTCGATAAGGCATTGAGGGTGGCGGAAGATCGGATTAGCATGAGGTTTCTAGTTCTCGGCATAAAGGATCCGTTTTGTCAGAGTTTAAAGCGACATCTATTTCTCCAGTCGGTCCGTTTTTCTCGCCCATGGTGCAAGGTTACTGGCGGCTGGATGATTGGCAAATGACGCCGCAGCAGCGCTTAAGCTTTCTTAAGGCGCACATCGACTTAGGTATTACCACGGTCGACCATGCGGATATTTACGGCGATTATCGCTGTGAGACACTGTTTGGCCAAGCGCTGAAGCTTGACCCCAGCGTCAGAGATGATATCCAAGTGGTGTCGAAATGCGATATCAATTTGGTCAGTGAGGCGGCCCCAAACCGTAAAATCAACCATTACGATACCAGTTACCGGCATATTTTGGCGTCGGTGGATAACTCCTTGTCACGCTTGGGCGTAGAAAAACTGGATGTGTTACTGCTCCACCGTCCTGATGCGTTAATGGATGCAGATGAAGTGGCTGAAGCCTTCACGACGCTGCGCCACCACGGCAAGGTGGCGCACTTTGGTGTCTCTAACTTTACGCCTTCACAGTTCGACCTGCTTCAGTCTCGTTGGGATGAATCCTTGGTGACCAACCAAGTGGAAATCAACCCGCTACGGTTTGATGTGGTGCATGACGGTACGCTGGATCAGTTACAGCGGTTGCGTATTAAACCGATGGCGTGGTCTTGCCTTGCAGGCGGCGAGATGTTTAACGGTGAGTCTGAGCAGGCTGTACGGGTACGTGATACCTTGCATGCTATTGGCGAAGAGCTAGGTGGTGCGACGATCGATCAGGTGATTTATGCCTGGGTGATGCGTCATCCGTCTCAACCTTTGCCGATTATTGGCTCGGGGAATATTGAACGCGTTAAAGCTGCCAAAGCGGCTTATGACCTCAACCTCACGCGTGAGCACTGATGGCGACAAAAAGCGAATGTCCCTTGCTTTTAATACGCCACTTTCTTTTACTACGCCGTAGTAGGCAGGTGAGACCGGTGGAGACATCCTGTTTACCCGCCGGAGACCATTATTTTTTTGCTTGGAGTTGCGAATTATGTGAGGTGAGGGCAGACACTTCTAACATCGGTGCCGCATCAATATCATCGGCGTTCATCATCGAAGAGATACGCTGTACCGAAGACAGTAATAACGATTGCTCCCACTCATCTAAACTTTGAAAGCGTGAAATAAAGTTTTCTTGTAGGGGTTTGGGTGCCTGTTCTAACGCGGCTTCCCCTTGCTCGGTCAAGTGGGCGTGCACTTTACGTTTATCAAGCTCACTACGAACACGCAAAATTAATCCGCGCTTCTCAAGACGATCAAGAATCGTCGTTGCCGTTGCCTGGCTCATGTTGGTGTGAGTAGAGAGCTTACGAATAGTCACTTGACCCAACTCTTTGATCGCACGCATCAACACCAGCTGTGGGCCCGTGATCCCAGAGACTTTGTTAAGTTTTCGTGAATGCAAGTCTATTGCGCGGATGATTTGCCGCAGCGCAACCAGTACTTCTTCGTGTTTTTCCATTTATTCACCTCCACCAGAAAAAATCGCCAACGAAACTTACAATACCCGCGGTTGGAGTGCAAAGGCATCGAGAGAAAAATCGATTTTTTATGGTTTTTTCACTATCAAATAATCAATGTGCTTTCAGTCTATTATAACCCTTAGCGTGTAAATTAAATCTAATTTATTGTTATTTTTAGCTGTTTCAGTGAGCGGACGCAAAAAGTGCTACATAGTCATTAGTTTAAGTAGTCAAGAGGTCGGATCAGCGTTGCAACACGTTGCACCAATCCCTGCTTGTAGTGTGGAGATCACAGCTTTGATAATAGCCTCAATTCCTTGTTGCATTTAGTAACATAATGCTTAGAATCTCTCGCATACAAACGATAATAGTTCTCATAACTGTTCATACTAAAGCGAAGGACAAAGCACTATGGAAATGACCCCTTTTAAGCGTAACCTTATTGCGCTTTCCTTATTTGCCGCGCCTCTGGGCGTTAATGCGGCGACGCAAGAAGACGTTGTTGAACATTACGCCGATATCGCGCATGCGGTATTCGCAGACTCCCACACGACGGCGGTCGCGCTTGATGAAGCCATTGAGGCTTTTACTGCCAGCCCCTCTCAAAAAACCTTTCAGGCAGCAAAAAAAGCATGGTTAGACGCACGAGTGCCTTATCAGCAGTCAGAAGTGTTCCGTTTTGGCAATGCGATTGTTGATGACTGGGAAGGGCAGCTGAACGCATGGCCACTGGATGAAGGTTTGATTGATTATGTGGCGGACGGTTACCAAGCCGAGCTGGGTAACGCCGGTGCGACAGCAAACATTATTGCTAACCAAAGCATTCAAATTGGTGCGACGGATCTCGATGTCGCTGACATTACGCCAAAACTGTTGGCCAGTCTCAATGAGGTAGGCGGGTCAGAAGCGAACGTGGCTTCCGGTTATCATGCGATTGAGTTTTTGCTGTGGGGGCAAGATTTAAATGGCACTCATCCAGGGGCTGGCGAGCGCCCATACTCAGACTTTGCTTACGGGGAAGATTGCACGAACGGCCACTGCGACCGTCGCCGCGAGTACTTGAAAGCGGCCGCCGATCTCTTGGTGGATGATTTAGCCTGGATGCGCGACCAGTGGGCGGACGGTAATAAAGACAACTACCGCGCGAGTCTGTTAGCGGATTCTAGCGAGAACGGCTTACGTAAGATGCTGTTTGGTATGGGGTCTCTCTCGTTGGGTGAATTGGCGGGTGAGCGCATGAAAGTCGCATTGGAAGCCAACTCGACCGAAGACGAACACGATTGTTTCTCTGATAATACCCACAACTCGCACTTTTACAATGAGCAGGGTATTTACAACGTCATGATGGGCGCTTATCAGCGTGTTGACGGTAGCAAACTGACAGGGCCATCCGTGCTTGACTTAGTCAAAGWCAAAGATACTGACGCGGCCAACGCGATCAAGACAAGCTTTGAGCAAGCGCGTGAGCAAGTAAAAACACTTGTTGTGTCAGCGGAAAAAGACAATGTGCATTTTGATCAATTAATCGCGGCGGGCAACAATGAGGGTAACCAACTCGTCAATGCATCCATCACCGCACTGGTTGACCAAACCAAACACATTGAGAAAGCCGCTCAGATCATCGGCATTGATAATCTCAACCCAGATACCGCGGATCATCAATTCTAATTGTCCGCTAATGATGTCAAGCCCCGTGCCGCGGGGCTTTTTGCTTTGTCAGGATACAACATGAAGTCCAAAGTCATTGTTTACCTTGGTGCAATCGGCGTCAGTGCCTTGGTGAGCGCGTCAGCGGTTGCTTTCGAACGCACCTCGGGTGGCAGTACCACGGTGATTAAAGAAGGGGCCAACGCTTTTTCCCAGCCTGCCGCTAACTTACCCATGAGCGAGCGCATCGACTTCAGTGTCGGGAACAGTTTTTTTCGTAATCCTTGGGTCAGCTCGCCGGCTTCAACCGATGCGCGTGATGGGCTTGGCCCTTTGTTCAATACCAATGGCTGTCAGAATTGTCATATAAAAGATGGCCGTGGGCATCCGCCTTCTCCTGGTGATACCAATGCCGTGTCGATGTTGGTGCGATTGAGTGTGCCGGCAATGACCGAAGCAGAACGGCAGAAATTGATCCAATATGGCAATATTCCCGAGCCAAATTACGGGGGACAGTTACAAGATTTTGCCCTGCCAGGTGCGAAGCCAGAAGGAAAGGTTGCCTTAACCTATTCAGACGTTCCTGTGACTTTTGCCGATGGTGAGACAGTCACTCTGCGTCAGCCACATTTAACCGTCACCGAGCTTAACTATGGGCCGATGGCAGAGAATGTTCAGATGTCGGCGCGGATTGCGCCTCCGATGATTGGATTGGGGTTGTTGGAGTCCATTGCTGCGGAAGACATTTACGCCTTGGCTGATCCTGATGATGCCAATGGCGATGGGATTTCAGGACGACCAAATCAAGTGTGGGATATCGAAAAACAACGCACTGCGCTTGGCCGGTTTGGTTGGAAGGCGGGACTACCCACGGTTAACCAACAAAACGCCGCGGCCTTCAATGGCGATGTAGGATTAACCACTTCCATGTTTCCGCACCACAATTGTATGCCGTCACAGTCTGTGTGCGACGAGATGCCTAATGGTGGCGATCCAGAAGTCAGCGACAATATCCTCGGGTTTGTCGAATTTTACGCCCGTCATTTGGCGGTGCCAGCGCGTCGCAACGTGCAGGATCCTGCCGTGAAACAGGGGCAAGATATCTTCGTGCAAACGGGCTGCAATGCCTGCCATGTGGCGTCATTTACTACCGCAAAACGCCCCGAACTTAGCGCACTGAGCGAGCAGCGTATTCACCCCTATACGGATTTGTTGTTGCATGACATGGGAGCGGGGCTAGCGGATCATCGAGGAGAGTTTATCGCCAACGGTAGAGAGTGGCGCACACCACCTTTGTGGGGGATTGGGTACACCAAAGAAGTGAATGCGGATGCCACCTATCTGCACGATGGTCGCGCGCGTACCCTTATGGAAGCCATTTTATGGCATGATGGCGAAGCCGCCAGTGCGAAACAGCGGGTGCTGGCGATGCCGAAAGCGGAGCGTGACACCTTAATCGCGTTTTTACGTTCCTTATAACAACAATATGCTGGAGTCTTGTCGCATGCGTTTTCGACTCAATCCTATCGCCGCGCTCTCTCTGAGCGCCATGGTATTACTCGGTGGGTGTTTATCTCAAACCGAGACCGGGCCGAATCACGGCCTTTGGCAACTACAAAAGCAGCGAAGTGAGCAGCTTCTTTCTGCGACCACGGATCTGGCTAAGACCACGCAATCGGTCTGTACTCAGGGCACGCCCATTGATGATGCGCGCCAAGCGTGGAAAACAGTGATGGCCAATTGGATGCCATTACAAGGGGTAGAAAAAGGGTCTGAGGACGCCTTGGCGCAAAGTTGGCGTATTCAGTTTTATCCGGACAAAAAGAATACCACAGGGCGAAAAATTAACGCCTTGCTGGCCAGTGATACACAGTGGACCGCGGAGGCATTGGCCGAGCAAAGTGTGGCCGTGCAAGGCGTCGGCGCGATGGAGTGGTTGCTCTATGACCAGCAAGCTGATTTGAGCCAACCGAAACACTGTGAAGTGGCGATGGCGGTCAGTGCTCGCTTGCAACAAACGGCATCTGCGCTCAATGCGGCTTGGCAGCACAACCCTTGGCGTGGCATGCCGCCTTCGATGGCGGTGTCAGAAAAGCTCGGTGCGCTGACCCATCAGCTGGATTATGTGCTGAAAAAACTCTCCGGCCCTCTGGGTAAACCGGGCTTTCCTAATCCTTACCAAGGGGAAGCGTGGCGCTCACGACACTCTCTCACACTGTTACGCCAAAGCATCAAAGCGATGCAGACTCAATATCATGCTGAGGGTGGCATTGAGCAAGCGCTCCGTGAGCGAGGCTATGAGGAGGTTGCGGATCGTGTCAGCGAGCATTGGCAATTAGCGTATAACAGCGTGCCGCAAGATGGTGAGCCCTTATTTGACAGGCTAAATAGTGTGGCGGGATATCGAGACATGCTGACAGTTTACAATAATCTTGAATATCTCAAATTGGTACTTGGCGGTCAGGTCGCGCAAGATTTAGGGATTATCGTCGGGTTTAATGCATCAGATGGAGACTAGTTTAAAGCGACGCCGCTTATTAAAAGCGGCACTGATGGGGGCGGCGTTGCCTACAGTGGTCAATGCGTTGAGTGGTTGTCGCGGCAATCCTACTGCCGACCGTTGCGAGTTACTCGGCTGCGCGCTAAGCAGTGATGGAACGTTCGCGGTTGTCGGCGCGGATCGTACCGGACAGCCCGTATTCCGTCTTCCGTTGCCCGCGCGCGGTCATGGTGTCGCCGCTCAACGTCGAGCGGTCGGGACACTGGGTGTGGCATTTGCGCGTCGACCCGGTGATTTTATGCAGGTGTTTGACTATCAACGTGGCGTGACGCTGTCACAGGTAACAGCCAGTTCAGACCGCTACTTTTATGGGCATGGCGCGATTTCTGATGAGGGTCAATGGTTATATACCACTGAAGGCAAACGTCAAACCAGTGAGGGCGTGGTTGGTGTTTATCGGCTAAGCGCCCGTGGCCAGGTGGAAAAAGTGCGTGAGATCAGTGGCTTTGGGATTGGTCCTCATGAGATTGCACTGGCGGATGCTAATACGCTCGTGGTCGGGGTCGGTGGCATGCATACCGATGGCCGCACCGTGCTAAATATCGATTCAATGTCACCGGCGTTGGTGTACATCGACATCGAGTCGGGTGAGGTGGTTGAGCGTGCTGAATTAGCCAATAAAAAGCTGAGTATTCGTCATTTGATGGTGTCTGAGGATGGCTATGTGGTGACGGGGCAGCAATATCACGGCTCGGATAATGCCCCCTTGGTTGCGATCCATCGACGAGGGGAGCCGATGAAAATGCTTAATGCCACCTCTGAACAATGGGCTCGATTTAACAACTATGTAGCGAGTATCGCGACACTCAATGGCTGGGTGGTGGCGACCTCACCCAGAGGCAATTGCTATGGTATCTGGTCTTTAGACAGCCAAGATATGATAGGTTTGCATCCGTTGGTGGATGCCTCTGGTGCCAGTCGTGACGGTGATGTGATCAACTTGAGTTCGGGGGGCGGCAAAATGGTGACACTTGATAGCGCACACCATCCCGATTATCAGATGACGCCAGTGCGATGGGATAATCATTGGATAACGCTGGTGTAATGAACGCGTGGTAGCGTGAAAAGCGGTAGTCTGAAAAGGCTGCCGCTTTTTGTTTTATTGCGGGTTGGGGGAGAGAAAAAAATCAGACAATGATTTTGTCGAGACGGGGGCAAAATTTGCCATAATTAAAGCATGGATGAGGAGGGGCGTATGGTGAGAAGGCACGATGCCTGGTTGGCTAACCTTCTGATAGGATGTTGTTTTTGGGTAAACCCCGGTATGGCAAATGAGGCGATCGAGGCCGGTGGCATGCGACTGCTGGCGGCACCATCCACCTCGGCGCACTCGGCCTCCGATCAAGCGACGTCGGTTGAGCAAACTCTGTCGGCTGACGATCATCGTCAACGCGCCTATCAGTATGCGCGCGACTGGTTGGAGTCGGCCGCCCCCGATGCCACTGTCTTAGCCTATCCCTCAGCGCTGACGCAAGACTATCTCGATAATGGGTTTTCTCTGCTTTGGACCCAGGATGCGGCGCGGGACGAGCTGGCAACGCAAGTTAATGTGATTTCATTGGCCAGCTTCAGTCCTGAATTTGAGTGGCGTGCCTGGCAACTTCGCCAACTCCGCCAACAGGGTAGCGATACCGCGTATGATATTTTTGCTACTGACACGGCGTATGCCTTGATGAGTTACCTGAACGCGGTGCCCGATAAAGGTATGCGCTGGTTTTTTGGTTCGCTGCATCACTCGCCATTGCCTGCGCCCTCCGTGTCTCAGCGAAAGGCGGTTTTTAAAGYCGGTTTGGGGCCGTCTTTGCCTGCTTTTCTGCGTAAGCTTCGACCTCAGCATCCACAATATACCGCGCTTATTAAGCAGATTGTTCGTTTACAACGGCAAGCCCGCTCAATGTGGCCCAGCGTGAACAGCGATGGATTAATTTACCCTGACCAAGCAGTCACGATATCTCTGGCGCTCAATCTCGTCGATAACCTAAGTATGCAGGGTTATTGGGGGGACAGTCAGCGGTTAGAGGCACTGGATGGTAAAACGGTGCGATATGGCGGCGATTTACTCGATGCTGTCAAACGATTTCAGTCACAACATGGGCTGAGTGTGGATGGCATCATTGGCCCATCAACCTTGAAATGGCTTAATTTAGATGCGTCGGCGCGGATCCGGCTGCTTGCTCTCAACGCAGAGCGGTTACGCTTGTGGTCAGCGCAACAACCGGATCGCATTGTGGTTAATATCCCTGATTATCGTATGCGTCTGTGGGCTAACGATCAGAATGTGTTCGAAAGCAAGGTGGTGGTCGGTCGCCAATCGAGACGTACGCCCCTGTTCTCGTCACGACTCGACTCTGTGGTACTCAATCCGAGCTGGAATGTGCCCCGGAGCATCGTGCAAAAAGATATCCTACCCAAGCTGGTTGATGGGCACGACTATCTTTCTCAGCATCAGTACCGCATTCTTCCCAACTGGCAAAGTGATACCCAGATAGATCCTAGCTCGATTGATTGGCAAAGAGTGTCAGTCGACGGATTTCCCTACCGACTTCAGCAGGCACCAGGTCGTGGCAACGCCCTCGGAAAATACAAGTTTAACACGCCCAATCGTRACGCGATTTACCTGCATGATACGCCAGCGCAAAGTTTATTCAGCCGATCACGGCGTGCATTTAGTTCCGGCTGTATCCGTGTCGAGCAAGCGGAGCAACTGGCGGACTTATTACTGGATTTATCGGGTAAGCAGCTGACTGATTATCAGCACTATATTGATAAAACCCAGACCAAGTGGGTACCACTCAAAAGACGTTTGGCGGTGCAGACCATTTATCAGACGGCTTGGGTCACGGATGACGGGGAGGTGACCTTTCGCGATGACGTGTACGCCTACGATGTCCCCGCAAAACGGACGATCACCACACAAAAGCCCAGTTATTTAACCCAGCAGCGTCATTCCGTGGAGATGCAAGCGCAATAGTCATCAGGAAGCCGCGTACAACCGTGGCTCCCTCTTCATGTCGGTGTCAGCGAGCCACGCCATTGTCGTTATCTCAATGAGAAGTATCAGCGTTAGGCTGGTGGCTGAAGTGAGGGGCAATGTAGCGTTGATAGCGTTTGGGTTTTAAGCGTTTAAGGTCGACCAACACAAGGCCATCAATACAATCGGCAAAGTCAGGATCCACACCAAAGTCCAAGAATTGGACCCCTCCGGGCTCGCATAACTCACTGTATTGTTTATACAAGGTGGGGATCCCGACGCCCAGGTGATCGAGTAGCATTTTAAGTTGTTTAAGGTCTTTGGCGTAATCGTTCCCGCAGAAGTGACCCAGAAGCTCACTTTCTTTACTGTCTGCCAGTTCAAAGGGGCGTTTAGAGCGTGCGTACTCGCTCTCGCCTGTAAAGTAGGTACGGTAAAAGAAAATCAGTAACTCTTTAGCTGCCTGTGGCATGGCGTTGCTGATGGTGACTGGACCAAATAAATAACGATACTGAGGTTTCTGGGCGAGCAGCGCACCAATACCAAGCCATAAATAGTCCAAACTCCGTTTTCCCCAATATTTGGGTTGCACAAAACTACGTCCCAGCTCCAACCCCTGCGCAAGAAACGGCTGCATGCCTTGCTCAAAGTCGAATAAGCTTGCGCTATAGATTCCATCCAGCCCTTGGGTGTTAAGCGTCGCTTGGGTGTCACACAAGCGGTAGGCACCCACAATATCGAGCTCGGCAGGATCCCAAAGGACCAAATGCCAGTAATGCTGATCATATTTATCAAGATCACGTCGCTGACCTGTGCCTTCTCCCACCGCACGAAACGCGACTTCACGCAATCGTCCAATCTCGCGCATGACTGGGGAGTCGGCGTGATAGTCGAGTAAATAAATCAGTTTGCCATCAGGTGTTTGTCCGAGTTGCTGGCCGGTATTGAGTGCTTGTTTAAGCGCTAAACGAGGCTCGGGAGCGGCGATTGCTGTCTCTGTGGGAAACAAGCCAGGTTTGCGTTTGGCAATACGATACAAGTGCTTATGGAATAGCTTAACCCGTGTTTTGACGGGGAGGGAGGCGGTGGCACTGTAACTGTGGTGGGGGATCAATTCGCCGACGGTAAAAGCAATGGTATTGTTCTCTTGGCGAAACATCTCTTCAACCAATAGCAGGGTCGAGAGCGGCTTGTATACCATGGATGCGCCATAAAAACGGGCGGAATTGCGGCCATGGACATGAATCGGGAGAATCGGTGCCTTTGATTTGGTCGCCATGCGTAAAAAGCCAGGATGCCAGGCACCATCACGGATCCCGGTTGGTGCCACCCGGGACACTTCACCGGCCGGAAAAATGATGACTGCCCCGTCATTTTCCAGCCACTGAGTGATATTTTGTAGGTTTTGTTTCGGGGTATACCCTCCCATATTGTTGACGGGCAATAAGCAACCGTGGAGTGGTTTAACTTGCATCAATAAATCGTTGGCAATCACTTTGACGTCCGGTCGGACAGAACGCACCAGTTTTAACAGCGCTAATCCATCCAACGAGCCGATAGGGTGGTTGGCGATAATCACTACTCGCCCTGATTCGGGGATTCGCTCTTTCTCACGATCGCTCACTCGATAGCTAAAGTTAAAGTAGTCGAGCACTTGCTCAACAAACTCAAACCCTTGCAGATGAGGATACCGCTCGGCAAAGGATTGAAACTCTTGTTCATGAAGTAACCGTTTAAGGGTTCTACTAACGGGACGTTTCAGCCAGTCTCGCTGTTCTAGTTGGGGATAATGAGACGATAGAACTTTATCAACATCTAACATAAGCAACCCTGCATGCAAAAATGCGTATCTGATTTATCCAGATATCCTGGCGTTAGCCTAGATAGTAAAAGTGACATCTCCTTGGCAGCATAGTTGCAAACTGATGACAGCGTGGCATAGTGAGGCGCGTATTGACGATTCAAAACCTGAGGGCGTGTCACGGATTGCGTGTTATTACGCCACTGAACAGACAAAGAGAAGGTTACCCCCATGGCGTTGCATTATGACATTGTGCCGGTCACGGCATTTCAGCAAAATTGCTCCATTATTTGGTGCGATCAAACGCAACAGGCGGCTGTCGTGGATCCCGGTGGGGATATTGCTAAAATTCGCCAGGTCATTCATTCACTAGACGTGACAGTGACGAAAATCCTTTTAACCCATGGCCATTTAGATCATGTTGGTGGCACTGTCGAGCTTGCTAGCGCGTTGAATGTCCCCGTGGTGGGACCGCACAAAGAAGACGCTTTCTGGCTACAAGCGTTGCCGGCACAAGCCCAAATGTTTGGTTTCGCGCACGCTGAGCCGTTTGACCCTGATCAGTGGCTACAACAAGGTGACACCGTGTCCGTGGGCAATAGTACGCTCTCGGTGTTGTTTGCCCCAGGACATACCCCAGGCCACATTGTGTTTGTCGATTTAGAAGGGCGCACCGCTTGGGTCGGGGATGTGCTGTTTAACGGGGGGATCGGGCGGACTGATTTTCCTAAAGGGGATCACGCGACCTTGATCAACGCCATTAAAAACACCTTGTTGCCGGTTGGGGATGATGTGACCTTTATCCCTGGCCATGGCCCGACATCGACTTTGGGACATGAGCGGAAAACGAATCCCTTTTTGACCGGGGCGTTCTAGCATATCGTCGAAAGCAGCTGGCCTCGCGGGTGCCCCAGGCTGAGAACTGGGGCTGTTAGTGATCACCGCTGGCAGCGGCCAGGTAACGCCGAGTGACGCCAACAAAGTCTTCGAGCGGCCTGTCAAGCAAGTCTTCACTGACAAACAAATCGTACCCCAGCAATTCTCTGGTATAGCGCATACGGTTTGCCAGCATGGCCATCAAGCCTTTGTAGAGCACGCCGTTACTTCCCCGATAGGGCGTGTCATCAAACATCATGTCTTCCAGCGGTTTGCTGGGTTTATGGTCTCCACGTCGATACGCCGTGATCAGCAACGCGCGTTGCGTCATAATAATATGGGTCACCATGCGCAAGCTGATGCTGTCTAAAAGCGCATCGTAATGCTTAATCTTAATCCCAACCCATGGAAGCGGCTCACCTAACCCTTGCTGATGGAGATGCGGAATGCCAATGGCTTCAATGTTTCGCCACTTAAGCACCCAGCCACCGCGAAAACTGTGGTGCTGTAAATGCATAAATGATAAGGAAAAAGAGAGCTGAGCACGTTGAAGCAACTGGTTGACGGCATAAAAAATAGCCATCATCGCCGCCAAGCCCAATAAGCCCTGGCCAAGAGAGAGCGTGGGCTGGACGAGGAAAAAGCAGATCAAAAGAAACGCCACCGCCATGGCGGCCAACATGCTCCAGCGCGCCGCTTCAAATTGAGGGGGATAGATTTTGATCGTTTTTAAAGCATCCATGATCATCCATTCTACGCAGGGGGACGGAACCGCTCCGCATTTTTCATAAACTATCGGTTGATAATACGCCCATAGTGTCTGATTAGTTTGCCTAAGAATCACTGGATTGGTAAACATTTATCGCTGAATATCACGATCTTTGCGCCTATTAGGGGGCGGTTACCTACAAAAGTGGCGGGAAATTTGGTATAACACGCGCTTTGTTTTTCACCCGCTGCATTCAGCAAGCCTGAACGCAGTGCGTCGGAGTAGGATGATTGAATGAAAATCTCTCACAAGCGTAAGGTACAACTTAAACTCAACAAACGTGTTAAGGCATCATCGCCAGCACGTCAGCGTCCGGTTAAATCAAAACCGGTTGCCGCTGCGAAACCCGCCGCAAAACCATCTACCAAGGCACCGGTGGCGAGCGCAGCCTCTTCATTGACGCCGAAGCAACAGCAAGTGCTCGAGATTGTTCAAGCAAACCCTGAAGGAATTAATCCAAAAGGGATTGGCCTTGCGGCAGGTCAAGAAGACACCAAAGCGGCATCGTGGGCGACAGGTGCATTGAAAAAGCTGACCGAAGAAGGCGCCGTTGAGCGTGTTCAAGTTGCCGCTAACAAGGTGATTTACAAAGCTTGCTGATCCCTTTGCGCACCCGCTTACGTGTTTGATGACGGTATTTAATGCGTAAGCGGATGTTCACCCGACTCGCCAATATGCTTGTCTGATTTTTTTCCTGCATTGTGATGTAAGGGTAAATAAAAATTTCTATTATCAACCAGTTGTTTTTATGGTGTTAATGAAGTATGTCTTTATTGCGTATTCCCTTATCTAAAGCATGATCAAGCGCAAAATACTGTACGATCTTCCAGACNCTTCCAGACATACGTTTAAAACTGCCTATAGTGGGAGTGTCTATTTCATTTTCTGTCTGGAGGTAAGCCATGGATGTGCTGTCAACCCAGCTGAAAGCGCCCACAGAAGTCGTTTTCGACTACACCCACTTTTYGTGTGACAGTCAGCAACCCAATTGGACGTTTACCGATATTTTTCGCAGTTTATTGCCCATCTTTACGACTGTGCTTGAACACCAAACCAGTGATGGCAACCCACCGCTTTCTGCACAAGAGCAGCTTTACCAGCAAGCCACTCGCGTAATGTCGGTGCGTAACACTGATACAGCCAACTTGGTACAGCTCGCACGCATTGCACGTCAACAAGGCATTGAAGAGCTAACCATTTTAATGCCTTATGCCCTTGAATATCGGCAAATGGAAACGATTAGCCAGCAAACCGATGCGCAAATAGAGTACAGCAACGAGAACCGTGAATGGGTTCGCCTAACGCTATCCTCAAATCTTAACCCTCAATCCTAACCACCCGTAAGCCCAGTTTATTGATACTGCGTGAATTAGTGACGCTGGATGAAGGCGGGATCGACGCGCGCGATCCCTTGTTTGTTTTGCTCACAATAATTGAACGSCTTGTCTGTTGCGGTAAAGGCAATAATGGCACATGAGGTGTCAGCGGCTAACGCTGCGTCAATAAGCGCTTCATCATCGTACCCCGCTTGGCGATGGACCACTCGCACCTGATTGGTATTGATACCCCAGAGGCTAAGCTGTGCCGCATTTAAAGCGCGAGGTGGATTAATGATCGTGACCCACTTGGGCTGGCGTGCTTGTAGTGCAATCGCGCGTAAGATCGCCTGCCAGTGTGCGTTTACCTGTGTGGTGACGGTAAAAGCAGCATGATAGCAAGACGATGGCGTGACACGCGCAGAAGACTGAGCTTTCGCTTGATTTGACACATTGGACGTCACGTACATAAAACACCTGTATATATCATCATTACTGTATATTTAAACAGTAATGTTTTGTGGCGTCACTCGCAAGTCACTCAGTGGTTAGTTTGTGATCAGGATCGGAATTAGATCGCGAGGCATCGGGTTAATACGATGAATGAGTTTGGGGAAATAACTTGCTAAAATCACGGTTTTCATCACGTTGGAGAGCGCATGGAACAAGAGTTCTGGCATCAGCGCTGGGCTGAAAATCAAATAGGCTTTCACCGAGATACGGTACACCCGATGCTTATCCGCCATTGGCCGTCACTGGCACCACAAAGTGACGAAACGGTTTTGGTGCCCCTTTGCGGAAAGTCGATCGATCTCAACTGGCTTGCGGAAAAACACCAGCATGTTATTGGCGTCGAGCTTAGTGAGATCGCCGTTCGTGCCTTTTTCTCGGAAAACTTATATACCCCGCAGGTTTATCGCGCACCGTCAGGGCATACCCATTATTGTTTTGATGAACTGGAGCTGATCAATGGCGATTTCTTTACCGCGCGCCTGAGTCCTATGCCATTGATTTATGATCGCGCGGCCTTGGTGGCCATGCCGCCTGCGATGCGCGCGCAGTATGTCAGCCATATTCGAACCTTGCTGGCACCTGGGGGGCGTTTGCTGCTGATTACCTTATTTTATCCGCAAGCGGATGACACGCCGCCATTTTCCATTGATGCGTCAGTGGTCGAAGAGGCGTTCCAAGGGTTAGACATTCGGTTGCTTGAAACCCATACGGAACCAGACGGCGAGCGTGGTGAACAAGCGTGGTTAATCAAAGCGGCGGCTTCGTAGTGGCTGATTTGAATGAGAGCGTGTCAAGGGGCCATAACGGCCCCTTTTCTTTGACAGCGCTTTCTTAGTGGGCAAGTGAACGTAGAAGCGGGAAAACCGGCTACGCGAGCTTGTTTTTGGCCTGTGTGTATTGGCGTGATTCCCAGTGAGTAATAAAAAAGACCGCTGCAATAATAATACCCGCCCCTAACCATAGTCGGCCGGGAGGGACCCAACTAAACACCAGCCAACCAAAGAGGACGTTAAGAGGGAGTTTAGCGTGATCAAAAGGCTGGACAAAAGAGGCATCGGAAACGGCATATGCCTTAGCAATGGCCCACTGGGCGAGGGCAGTCAGTATGCCAGCGCCAAATAACATCCACCAAGCAGTGGATGTTTGGGGGAGCGTCCAATCAGGTACGGCGAGTAGCAAATTAAAGGGCGTAATCAACAAGAGTAGGTATACCACCATGGTGGTGGGTGGGTCGTAAGCGGATAAACGTTTCACCATCAGCGAGTAAGTTGCCCAGAAAAACGCCGCTCCCACGGGCAACAAGGTTGCCCAAGTGAACGCACTTGACCAAGGCTCGAGGATAATCATGGCACCACAAAATCCAGCGAGCGTCGCAAGGCCGCGTGCGATCCCCACTCGCTCACGCAAAAACAGCCCCGAGCCGACCGTGGCGAATAGCGGTGAGGTCATTAATAGCGCAATCCCTTGCCAAATGGGCACTGGGTAGGCCAGCGCCCACAGCCACAGTTGAATGCCAATCACAGAGATAAACACTCGCAGACAATGCTGACCAAGGTGTTGGGTTTTGAGTGCTTGACGGATCCCGAGTTGCTTCAACCAGGGGATCATCGCAACCAAGGCGATGGCGTATTGAATGAAGGCAACCGTGGTAGAGGGTAAGCCCATTTTAAAACTAACGTACTGAGACAGGCTGTTAACGAGGGCAAAACACAGGCCTGCGGTCAGCATCCAGGCCGCACCTTGGAGTGGATTATGAATCTGTTTCATTGCCGTGACTATCCGAAAAAAGACGCACGGATAGTAGCRCAAATCCGGCCTCAGGGCGACCTGAAATCCCCTGAGGACCGGACAAATAAGGAGGGCGCTTAGCGGGTTGAATAGACTAAGGGAATATCCGGGTCAATGGCATCCAGTGTTGCCTGGGTATCGGCAAGGTGACTGACTGTACTACTTGCCATCTCGGCCAGCGCAACAGAGCGAATGTCTGTCCAATGATAGCCCGCCATATTAACCGCGATTAATGCGACCTGAAGAGGCGGAAGGCTTGGGTTAAACGCCGCGTTTTCGGCATACATGCCAGAGAAAAACTCGCCATCACTGGTTTCAACCGCTGCCCCGCTATAGTTACCTGAGTAGGGCGCGTGACTGCGGTTAGCGGCGTCAGCGGCCGCTTTTAGCAAAGGAATATCAATATCATCCGTTGATAATTGATTGGACTCGTCGGTCAATAAGCGAGATTCAATGCCCAAATCGGCAGGACCAAACGGCTCAGGTAGATAAGTGTGCAGATCTTTCGGGTCGGATTGTGGCAGCTGGATGCTTAAGGACTCAGCGCCATTGAGTTCATTCATGAACTGTCGACAGTGGCCGCATGGGCTGTAATTGATCGTAATATCGGTGAGGCGTTTTGCCCCTTTTGTCCAAGCATGGCTGATAGCGCATTGCTCGGCATGCACTGTTTGCCCTAGCTGCACCCCGGTGAATTCAATGTTTGCGCCTAAATACAGGGTGCCGCTTTCATCACGGACAATCGCACCCACATTAAACTGCGAAATGGGGGTAACAGCGTAGGCCGCCGCCAAAGGCAATAAAGCAAGACGCAGTGCGGCGCCGCTAAGGCCACTGGCGGATTCCATCTGCGCCACCTGCTCTGGTGTGAAGCTAGCACCAAAGTTTGCGTCATTTATCCAATCAGAGACGACGCTTTGTAGGGCGTCGGGTAATTGTGTCAGTGCGTCAGTAAGTGCGGTTCGCATAGCATCTCTTCTTTATTATTAACGGGCGAATAGTGTAGAGAAGCCTTTCTGATAGTTGTGTGATTAATGTCACGTATGGTTTGCAAAGAGATATTTGTTGCTGAAAGTTAGAGTGACATCAATGTTTCTATGACGATGAAAGTGGCCATTATGACGGCGTGAGTAGGCAGAAACGTTTGCGAGCCGAAAGGCGGTTAATGCATTTATGGCTGCCAATCGACATAGGGGCGATGCACCTTACGATACTCGCGCGCGAGATCCCCCTCCTCGCGTAAGCGGTAAGTAGTGGCGTGGCATCATCTCTCTCCCGGGGTATCAAGACTAATGGCCAAAGCAACCATGACGCTCTGACACAACATGCCCGCGGCATAGCGCGGGTATCAACGCTAAGCTTGGGTCAGTAACGCTGTCATGCCAATAATGACTGCCGCCGCCGTGACTAGGATCGTGAGTGGTTTAGCAATACTAAACGATGACGCCTCAATGGTGGCTGAATGCGTTAAAGACGCTGGGGGCGTCTGCGATGCAGTGTTTGCAGCGCGTCCTGGACGCTTAGACAGTGTTTGCTGTGGCAGTGACACACGAAAACCAAACTCACCGACCACCTCAAACGGAAGGCATTTTTTGCCGTTGCGGTAGGATTTGGCCATTAATGATGTCACCACACTTTGGTGCTGAGCAAATGAGCTATCAGGTAAGGCCACTTGTTTGAACAATGTGCGGCTAGAGAGTACCTCTCCGGCATAGTAGCAGAGCATCTCGAGCAAACGAGATTCTTCGTAAGAGAGGACCGTCATCGTGTCATCGATCCAATATAACGTACGGCTTTCTGGCTCGAAATCAACCTCAGGAAAGCGGTAACAGCGCGTATCTACTTTTGTTGTCATCATTGCCACACTCCAAACAACATCCTTTTTAAAAGTGTGGACTCAAATCACAGAACTGCAACTGGTCAAGCTATCTTTTTTTTGGTAGGGCAAAGCAGGCAGCGTGTCAGCATTGTTAGTTAATCACTTAAAAAACATAAAGTTATTAAAAGAAGGCGACCCAAGGTGTCTGCGCTCGCCACCTGATGGGTAGACGAACGTCGAGTGAGGGTGGGTCGCCGTATTGACCAGTCGGTGTATCGGCGATGCGTCTATCGTAACCGTCCCCGTGTTAGCCAACCAGTGATTCCACATAGTGGTAAACCGCTTTTAAAATGCGCACCTTTTCCTCCTCCGCTTGGTGCTGTTCAGCGAGGTGCTGCAGATTATCCATATAGGCAGGAAGGTGTGTTTCAAAGTAATCACGTCGATGCATAAACCACTTTTTCTGCTCGGCTTCGGTCAGCGTCCACGGGTAATTGCGCGCGCGATACCGGAATAACAGTGGCTTGATACGCCAGTCGTCAACGCTGAGATCCAGGGCGGCAAGGTTCTCTGGATCGCGTGCACGGATGATATCCATTGCACTGCGATCGCTTTTCGAGAAAAAGCCCGCATACAGGGCCGTATCCACGTCCTGATCGTCGAAAGGCTTGGCATCGGCAAACACATTAACCAGTTTTTCACGCAATTCTGGTGCGGCTTTCAATGTTTTTAGGTGGTGTAAGCAGGCTTCGCGATCCACACCGAGCCGGGTGGCATCGTCGGGGCGTAAGGTTTTCGCATCGGCGAGAACGGGACATTTATTGATATGCACCAGCTTGAGTGGTGCGGGTAACTCATTGTCAGCGAGTGCGTGATGGGGCGTATACAAACGTTCGCGAAGCGCATCGGCATCCAATTCAAACAAAGGGGCTGGATCACGGGCCAGATCGACAGTAATCACAGCGTTGGGGTTATCAGGATGCCAGGCGACGGGCACGATCCAGCTGGTATTGCCGCGCTCTGTGCCGAACATACCGGAAACATGAACCAGTGGTGTCATATTGACCACATCAATCAGATGCTTGATTTTGTTTTTATTCCGATGTTTTAACAAATAATCAAATAGCCGTGGCTGTGCCGCCTTGATCTTTTTCGCCAGCTCTATGGTCGCGTGTACATCGGCCATGGCATCGTGCGCGTCGCTATGTTCAATACCGTTGGCAACGGATAAGTTTTCGAGTTTAAAGCTGGGCTTGCCGTTGTCATCGTAGGGCCATTCAATRCCGTCGGGGCGCAGTGCGTAGCAGGCGCGCATCACATCAAGCAAATCCCAGCGAGAATTACCGTTTTGCCAACTCCATCCGTATGGGTCAAAAAAGTTGCGGTACAGCGTGTAGCGCGTGACTTCATCATCAAAGCGCACGTTGTTATATCCAACAATACAGGTATTGGGTTGCGAGAAGGCTGCATGGATCTGTGCGATGAATTCCGGTTCGGATAAGCCTTTTTTCAGTGCTAACTGCGGTGTAATCCCGGTGACCAAACAGGCTTCCGGTGCCGGTAAGTAGTCATTCGGCGGTTGGCAGTACAGGACTAAGGGTTCACCGATGACATTAAAGTCACTGTCGGTACGAACGCCAGCAAATTGGCAAGGCCTGTCTTTACCTGGATGGGTGCCGAATGTTTCAAAGTCGTAGAAAAAAAAGCTTGGCTGGTCGGCGTCTTTCACAATCGAATCCAACTTGATCAATCAAAAGGGGGCAGGTCAGGTTGAGACCCTGCGATAAAGGCTCATGGTAACATTGGCACCGTTTAACACCAATCTTGGCTTGGTTGGGGTGATTGGAGGCGTGACGCATCCAGAAACAAAGAAAGCCTGCCAGTCGGCAGACTCTCATAGGCGAGCAGAGTGTTGCTCGTTGCGAAATCGGTTTACCGCACCGCTTTCCGTTATGAGGCAAGGCGCTTAAGCGTTTGCTTGGCCTCATCAATGGCTTGGCTTGCGGTGTCTTCGCCCATCGCCAGTCCCTCGGCGTAAACAAACTCGACGTCGGTGATCCCAATAAAGCCAAGTACGGTTTGCATATAGCCAGTGACATGATCCGTTGCGCCGCCCTTATGCATGCCACCACGGGTTGTTACAACAATCGCGCGCTTGCCTTGCAATAAACCTTCGGGGCCATTTTCGGTGTAACGGAAGGTCACGCCGGCACGGGCAACGAGATCGATCCAGGCTTTGAGTTGCACGGGGATAGTGAAGTTGTACATAGGCGCAGCAATCACTAGGGYATCGCTTTGCTGAATTTCTTCAATCAACTGATCTGAGGCTTGCTGAACTTGCTGCTGGGCATCAGTGAGTTCACCTGTACCGCGTAGGCCGCCCACATTGTCCCCAGTGAGAACCGGCAATGGGGTAGAAGCAAGATCGCGCTCAATCAGCGTGTCAGGAGATAGCTCATCCACCACACTATTAATCACCGCGTTTGAGCTTGAGTAGGGGCCAAGAATACTTGATTTCAATACCAGCGCTTTCATGCGTCTCTCCTTAAAGTTAATAGGCGTATTGCACATGATGTTGTTTTGTTGACTCGATGTAGTCTAGAGATTTTCACAACGAACTCCAGCGTACAGATTCGTTAAACTTGTTCAAAATTTTTGTTGATGTCSATACGCGTGGCGTGGTGAGTTGCGCGACGTGAGTATGAGCGTATGATGGCGGCCGATAGTCGTTCAAAATGTAAGAATAATGTTATAATTCCCGTTGTGTTGGCTAGGTACCCAGAACAAAGAACGGCAAAGCGCCAGATCAAATCACAAGTCGGTCGCTTGTGGGACGCAACGGGGTTTGAGGAAATGCGCGTGAAAAATTTATTTATGTTAGACGTGGATGGCACGCTGGTCGACAGCTGCCAAATGGACCACGAGTGTTTTAGCGAAGCGGTTTATGACGTCACCGGCTTAACGGTGCCGGATGATTGGGGAGGCTACACCAATGTCACCGATGCGGGGATCATTGAAGAGCTGATTGATAGCCATGAGCTTCAGCGCGAAAAAATCATGTTGTTTCGAGAAATAAAGCGCGTATTCACCCATAAACTGGCCGACGCCATTGCTCAGCAAGGATTAAAGCCGTTGCCAGGCGCAGTGGCATTTATTGATGAGATGCGTCATATGCCCACGGTTGCCTTGGCGATAGCAACAGGCGGTTGGGAAGAAACCGCACGGATGAAGCTTAAAGCCGCTGGTTTTAATATTGACGGTATTGTTTTTTCGTCTTGCTCAGATGCGATGAGTCGCAGCGAGGTAATGGCATTGGCAGCGTTCCGTGCCAAACAAGATTACGGTGTCCATTTTGAGCGTCGCATTTATTTTGGTGATGGGGTGTGGGATAAACAAGCCACACAGTCTCTTAACTATGAGTTTGTCGCCGTCGGTGACAAAGTGGAGCATGATGTGAGGGTAAGTAATTTTACTAACCCACGTGCTATTTTGGGTAAGCTTGGCATTGAAGAATCGCAGCGCCAATACGCCTAATCGCTTGTGTGTAAACGCGATACAATGCGTGAACGCGAGCAATGAGCAGACAAGAAAAGCCGAAGCATCGATGCTTCGGCTTTTTATCAGACGAGCATTCGCCAATACATGACTTGCTTACTGTGTATCAACCACCGCATTGTTGCCTTGGTTAGGCACAGCGTTTGAGGCTGCGCGGTTGTCATAGGAAGCAAAGTAGGCTTGAGTTTCCGCTATCACTACCTTGCGCAGCAGCAATAAGCCAATCAAGTTAGGAATAGCCATTAAGCCATTGACGATATCGGCCAGTATCCAAATGGTGTTTAATTGAATAAAGGCACCAGACGCAATTAAGCCAATAAAGAATAGCTTGTAGATATAAATCGCTTTTTTGCCAAACAGGTACGCGACGCAACGCTCGCCGTAATAGTGCCAACCTAAAATGGTGGTAAAGGCAAAAAACAATAGACCAATATTCACCAGCATCGGACCGACAGCGCTTTCCATCCCTACCGCAAAGGCATGTGAAGTCATGGCGGCCCCCGCTAACTCACCCGACCAAGATTGCGTCAGGATCAAGGTGAGCCCGGTCATGGTGCAAATCACCAGTGTATCGATAAAGGTGCCGGTCATAGATACCAAGCCTTGCTCAACACAGGAGTCGGTTTTTGCTGCGGCCGCGGCAATGGGCGCACTCCCGAGGCCAGACTCGTTAGAGAACACGCCACGGGCAATACCCGATTGAATCGCCAGCATCATGCCGGCACCCGCAAAGCCACCGGTCGCGGCCATACCGTTGAAAGCAGACTCAAACACCAAACTGACGGCTTGTGGCAGTTGCGCGGCGTTTGCCACGAGTACCCATAAGCATGCGCTTACATAGAGTACTGCCATTACGGGCACAATCTTGGCGGCGACGGCAGAAATGGATTTAACTCCGCCTAATGTCACTAAGGCGACAAGTACGGTCAAAAGTCCAGCAACGGCGACAGTAGGAATGTTGAATAAATGGGTCGCTGCGCTGCTAATGGCGTTGACTTGTGGGAAGGTGCCAATGCCAAAACATGCCACGCCCAGTCCAAATAAAGCAAAGAGCTTGGCGAGAATAGGTTTACCGGCCCCTTTAGATAGGTACATCATCGGCCCACCGAGCATATTGCCTTTGTGGTCAGTCTCGCGGTATTTGACCGCCAGCAAGCACTCTGCATACTTGGTCGCCATCCCTAAAAAGGCGGCGAGCCACATCCAAAACAGCGCACCAGGGCCGCCAAGAGAGATGGCTGTAGCCACGCCGATAATATTCCCCGTCCCTATGGTCGCGGATAAGGCTGTACACAGTGCCGCAAACCCTGACACATCCCCCTGGGTTTTGGCGTTCGAGGACTTAAAGATTTGCTTGAGCGCAAACGGCAGGCGACGGAGTTGGAGTAACCCCAACCGTACTGTAAAAAAGAGCCCTGTACCGGTGAGTAGCAAAAGAAGCGGTGGCCCCCATATCCAGTCGTCAATGGTGCCTAGAAGTGTTTGTATATCCGGTAGTTGCGAAAAAAATGGCATTAATTCCCCCTTTAAACATCAAAGGAGGAGATAGACCACACTAATATTAACAAAAGTGCTACATATTGGGGTGGGTATCTCCTCTGTCCTTTTGCCTGAGAGTTTCACTTGAGTCCAAGCTTGCTCCTTCGGCGCCCGAACTAACGGGTCTCTCCAGAGTTTCCTCCAACAGCAGTCCATACAATTAAGTGCCTGAAAGATTTACTTCTTCGGCGGATGGCGCTTGCCATCTCTCTCCTGCTGTCTTCATCGGAACGTCGTTATGACGGAAAGTATGATAGATCACAAAAATTTGAATGCAATGCAAAAATGGGTGAACGGGGAATAATTCTTTCTTAAGAGTAAAAAATACCAATTTCTAGTGTTTTTTTCTAACAACCGAGGCGACAACTCTCGCTTTCTCCGAGTTTGTTAACGCTAAATGAGACAAAAGGGGGTTAATTTTTTCCCATATTGGCCGATAGATTGACTAATCTAGGCAGGCGTATACTAGGATAACGAGCAGTCACATGACCACGTGGAACGAACTTTTAGGCGTGAATGCTGGCGATAATGCCGAGCAAATAAAACAACGCTATAAGCGACTTTCTAGCCGCGTACATCCAGACAAAGGAGGGAGTACGGGGCTAATGCAGCTGGTCAGTGAGGCCTATCAAGCGGTGAAGTCAGGCAAGGGCGAGGGGAGTGCGCTCGGTCAATCACAAAGTGACGCCAGCCAAGCGGCATTGCGCAGCCAGATCGCGCAACTGCAAAAAGAAGTGTCGGCGTTGCAACAAGAAAACCGAACACTGAAGTCTCGCCAAGCCAATACCCAAATCCCCGCCCACTTGACGGCCAAAATGGCCAAGCTTGAGTTTGATAACCGCCAATGGCGTGAGCAATATCAAAAACTCGAGCGACAACACCAGTCGTTGGAATCTCAACATCATGCTTTACAGCGCGAGCAGGACCAACGCAAAAAAGATTTGCTGCAGGTGAACCGCGAGTTAAAAGAAGCGCTAACGCGCGCAGAGCAACTGGAAACCGATCTTACCCGCAAAGCCACCCCTGTCACATTAAAGCCAGCGAAACCTGGCTTATCGTGGCGCTGGGTGCTTGCGTCTTGGGCAATGATAGCACTGCTAATTAGCCCTTTGCATCAATGGCAGCAATGGGTTGATCGCGTTTTGGGTCAAGATCAGGATCAGACGGCTCAACGTGTACGTATTATTGATCCAGCGCCCTCAGAGCCTCAGCCCACGCAAGTGAATAATATGCCTCAGCCTCAGGCGGCGCCTGCGCCAGTGAGACCTGTTGCCCCAATGATTCAGCTTAACCCTGACGCGAATCAGTGGCATATCAATCAATATGCAGAGACCGCACGGCCTTACTTGGCCTTACGCAGTGAGCAAGGGTCATATGTGGTCGCGAATTGTATGGGCGAGTTTTATATCTACCTTAATCAGGGCTATCAGCCTCTCCGTGTGCCACCAAACTTGGATTACGTAGCACAGCGTCAGCACTTTCATGTTTATGCTATTCCTTACGGGCAGGGGGCGTCGGTGGATAGTTGGCAGTTGGCACGTAAGGTACAAATACTCGAACACACCTTCGTTAGTGCTGACTTGGCGCCCAAACTCAGCGCATTTGAACAATCGTGCCGACAAGTACCCGGCTTAACCGCGGTAAACTTATAAACAGTACCGTGATTAAGCAGAGGGGCTTACATTGCCTTGCTTATCACATCGCATCGCAAAAAAGTCGATAGCGAGCTAGCAGGCGGCGAGTTCGCACGCGGCGAGTTCACACGCCCAAGGTATCAGTGCGGTAAACCGTGAAAGTGCGCCTGATTTCATGCCCATGTATTACACTGACCAATAAGTAATAAGCGTGACTGATGAGGCCTGTAACTATGCTCGATCAAGCGATGTTTGCGCACCAATTCGATCCTCCACGGCAAGACAGCCTTAGTGGGATGTTTCGGCGTTATAAACTGGCAGTCTCTCACTCGGTGTCTGTTGAGGAACATGTCGCTGGTATCGGGATCCCCTCATGGTCTGAGGGACGCACCGCCGCCAGCCAAGACGCTGCGGTGGTTAAAACCATGATGGCGCAAGGGGCCAGCCTGATAGGGCAACTGCAAATGGACCCCTTAGGCGTTAGTATTACCGGTTTTAATCCCTTTTACGCGGAGCTTCGCAATCCCCACTTTCGTCAGTACCGCGTGGGAGGAGTAAACGCAGGTATTGCGGTGGCGGTGGCAAAAAAATTGGCTGATTTGGGCATTGGTAATGATGCATTTGGCGGCGTGCGGATCCCTGCAGCACACTGCGGCCTGTTTGGTTATCGTCCCACGCCAAGCCTGATCGATACCCAGGGGATCATCTCTGTCGCAGAAACCTTTGATAATGTGGGTGTGTGCAGCGCGGCACTTGGCCCGCTCAGTCAGTTTCAAGAGTTGGTCGCCAAGCCTTCCTCTGCGGTGACGAATATCCAGGGCGTAGTCATCGCCGAAGCGGTGTTTGCCTTGTTTTACAGTGGCGAAGCGATGGCGCAGGTTTATCAGCATCTTGAGCGTTTAAGCTTACCGCAAGAGTCGACCCTAGCCATGAACAAACTGGTGCTGTCGCGGCTTGAAAATGCGCAGGTGTCGATTGCTAGCCAAGAATTTTTGCTGATGTATGGTACGTGGTTGCAACAGGCCAAGCTTGATTTACCCACCTCAACGCAACAGTATTTAGATCGCTTACAAGCGGTCGACTACAAAGCGCATTATCAGGCGAAGAAAACCCGCAAGCAGTTGAGAGATACCGTTTGTGCTATGTGGCCAAGTGATAAGGTGTTGCTGCTTCCATCCACACCGGGCGCCATTATACCTCGTGATGCGGATGCGTCAGACAGTGATGCGTTTAATTTATCGCAGCGCCGACTGATGGCGCTAGCGGAGGTTTGTGGTTTACCCCAGCTCACTATCCCGTTGTTTGAGCATCAAAACACACCTTACGGGGTAACATTACTGGCTCACCCTTACAAAGATAAGTTATTGATGGAAGTAGCACGCCGTTGGCTCGATTAACCGTTTGGATTGCACCTTTATCCGCCCAGCCGTCAAGAATTTTCTATAAAAAACCGTTTATTGCTTTTAAAGTATTGATAATGAACTAAAAAATAAGTTAGGGGTTACGCGTTTACTATCAACAGAAACTGTGGATAACCGCTTGGATTAGTCGGTGTTTAACTTTATAAGTTAATGAAAAATAGGTTTATTTTACAAGTTATCGCTTTCGGTGATAACTCTGGTGAGTGTTACGAGAAAGTGACAATTTAGCTGTCACTTTGGTTTAACACCGCGTAGAGACTGTATTCATCCATATTCTGATCCGGTGATGCTGTCACTGTTGTCACTTTTTGGCTGATTTAAGTTTGTACTGTGTCTTACAATGGCTACGCATCACGTGYCTCGAACGCAGGGCGGTGTGTTTAGTTTTGCGCCCGCGAGTCCGTTCACGCCATACTTTGAAACTTCGCGGTTTTAATTCACGTCGCATTAACGCAATCACATCGTCTTGGCGTAGGCCATAGAGTGCTTCAATCGCCTCAAACGGGGTTCTATCTTCCCACGCCATTTCTATAATTCGGTCAATCTCTCCCGGTTGTTCGTTCAATGCCATGTCGGTATCCTTGTGCTGGTGGCCAATAATACGCGTAGAGTTGGAAAAACCGATCAGCGTGTTCCTTCTAACCCATCAATGCTGTTACCCTTGTTTTTGGGCTCTTTAAAAATAAACAGCAAATACAGATAGTTACGGAAAGCCATTTTTAACAAGGGTAAAAGATGATGTTTATCCTAACGGCCTGTTGTTACTGACGATTATTACGCTATTCTATGTTCACTGCCGCACAGGCAGCTTAGAAAAGATAAAAAGAGCAGATTAATAGTCTCCCTATGTTCACTGCCGCACAGGCAGCTTAGAAATGTCTCGGGGCTTCTGTGCGTGTGGCTTGCGCGTTCACTGCCGCACAGGCAGCTTAGAAAATATGTTGGTGCCGCTACTCGGTGAAAGCTTTGTTCACTGCCGCACRGGCAGCTTAGAAACATACATCGCATCGATATCCCGCTGACGTTCTGTTCACTGCCGCACAGGCAGCTTAGAAAGATCAAAGAGATGATGCAGTGCCCGGAAGTGAGTTCGCTGCCGCACAGGCAGCTTAGAAAACGCCGCAGCAGGTTGAGTCGCTGGCCAACCTGTTCACTGCCGCACAGGCAGCTTAGAAATCCAAGCCGCCGCCGATGACGTAGAGACGGCCGTTCACTGCCGCACAGGCAGCTTAGAAAGCCAATGAGCTGCTCGCATGCTATGGCAAGCGGTTCACTGCCGCACAGGCAGCTTAGAAATAGACGTTGGCGAATAGTTGCGAGAGCAAATCGTTCACTGCCGCACAGGCAGCTTAGAAAACAGCCCCAAACCGCCCGCCGTGGCGGCTACGGTTCACTGCCGCACAGGCAGCGTAGGTGACACAAGCCCCAGCACGGTGTTGGATATGTGGAAATTGCCAACGGGCGCCTGTCACGATCGAGGTTAATCGTTGGCCTCAATGTCGGATGGCGCGCGGCGCAAATCATACCAAGTTTGCACGATCGAGCTGGCGCTTATGCCGACCTACGCGAACTTTAACGTCGGTGGTGCCATTGGCGTAGGTGACACAAGCCCCAGCACGATGTTGGATAAGGGGACATTGCCAACGGGCGCCTGTCACGATCAGGGGTTAATAGTTGGCTCCGATGTCGGATGGCGCCAGTTGCACTGCGCGCGGCGCAAATCACACCAAGCTTGTACGATCGAGTTAGCGCTTGTCCGACCTACGGACAGGCAGCTTAGAAATCGCTGTTTGAACTGGCACGGCGAGCCGTGGAGTTCACTGCCGCACAGGCAGGTTAGAAAGGATTGAATGAGAACTCTTGTGTGCTGCTATATGCTTAACGTTGTTCGGCTGAATCAATATGAGTTAAAAAGTTGGGAGTCACTTACAAAAAGCGCTATATTCATTATTCATATTTATGAATAAGTGCGATAGTTATGGCAACAACAAGTTTAAGCTTAGGGGAGCACTGGGAAGTGTTTATTAAAAACGAGGTAGCAAGTGGCCGGTACGGCTCTGCTAGCGAGGTTGTTCGTGATGCATTACGCACGCTTGAGGAACGCAAAGCCAAACTGGATGTGTTGCGCGCACATCTTGATGAGGGGGCTCAACAGGCAGCCAGTGACACGTTTGTCGATGACTTTTCAATGAATGAACTGATTAACGACTTGGACGCAGAATCTTGACGGCGAGCCAAACAAAAAAGCAGGTTCGTATTACGCCCAGAGCACGTGATGATCTTAAAAATATTGGTCGTTACACTGAGCGTAAATGGGGAAAGGCGCAGCGTAACACTTATCTAAAGCGTCTAGCTACGCGGTTTACCTGGCTAGCAGAGAACCCGCAATTAGGCCAGCATAGAACAGACATTGAAGACGGATACTATTGCTTTCCTGAAGGACAACATCTTGTCTTTTATCTTATCCGACGCCATGCAATTGATATTATTGGTGTTCCTCATAAAGAAATGGACATTATTAACCATTTCACTATTGGTTAGTGCGCACATTGTGATTGATAACTACTGACATACGCACTACTAATGCGATCTTCCTTCAAATTCTTTGCTATGTTCACTGCCGCACAGGCAGCTTAGATACTGAAATAGTTGCTTTTTTTGATGCCAGTTCATTGTTGGTGGGTCGTGGCATGGAGGAAGTAGGGAGGGGATGGTTCAATATCAACAAAACCGCATGACTGGCATTGACCATACACGTCAATTTGACGCATGTTTGTAGCTAAAGTTGAGCTTGCAATTGCATGCTTTTGCATAGCTAAGCAGGGTTTTAAGAGTTGGATTACTTTTCCCTTTTTCAAGTCGAGAAATATTGCCTTCTTTCGTCCCCATACGTTCTGCAACCTCTCGTTGAGTTAGCCCGGCCTGCTTACGCATACTGAGCAACATATCTATCAATTCAAACTCAGGCGTCAATTCATCGTATGCTTGTTTCACGTCTGGGTTTTGTAATGCTCTCGCTTTTAATGCCTGTAAGCTATTCACTTTTCACCWCTTTCATACGCTCTGTTGCCAATGCTAAGTCCCTCTTTGGTGTCTTTTGGCTTTTCTTCACAAATGCGTGAAGGATATAGATGTTGGGGCCGTCTAAATAGCAGAATAGACTTTGTCCGATTCCTTCTTTTGCTTTGGCGCGAATTTCAAACAGGCCGTTACCTATTGATTCTGTATGAGGAGGACCTAAGTTTGCGCCATGTTTTTCAATTAGTTCGAGCAGCTTGAGCATTCGCGCTTGAATCTTAGGAGGCATATTGAGAATGCTCTCCTCCACGCCTGGGTAAAAAACAATGTTCCAGTTCATCTTTTACTTCTTATTATTATATATGATAAGTCTTTGTGGGGCAAAATCCACTCATCATACCGAGTAATCTCGAGCAATCTTGGCCGATTAGTGTTACCTGATTCGCATAACAATCGTACAGACAGCAGAATGCGATCTTCCTTCAAACCCTAAACTGTGCCTTGTTTCACGGGCATGCATTGCTATTTTTGTTACCTTTCTAGCGCTTGTGAGTGATCTGCTTTGTCACTCGGGACAACCACGAAAGGGACACCCATGGACGATCTATCGCCCTCCGATCTTAAAACCATCCTTCATTCCAAACGCGCCAATATGTACTACCTCGAGCATTGCCGTGTGATGCAAAAAGACGGGCGCGTGTTGTACTTGGCGGAGGCCAAACGCGAAAACCTCTACTTTAATATCCCCATTGCCAATACCACGGTGTTGCTGCTCGGGACTGGTACATCAATCACCCAAGCGGCGATGCGTATGCTGTCGCAAGCGGGTGTGCTGGTTGGCTTCTGTGGGGGCGGGGGCACACCACTGCATATGGCAACTGAGGTTGAGTGGTTTACACCGCAAAGCGAGTATCGGCCCACCGAATATCTGCAAGGTTGGTTGTCTTTTTGGTTTGATGATCAAAAGCGACTGGATGCTGCGCGGGCTTTTCAGCTGGCGCGTCTGAGTTACTTAAAGCAGGTTTGGCAAGCGAGCCGTGAACTTAAACTTGAAGGGTTCGATGTGGCCGAATTGGCCGGTGCGCTCGACACCTTTGTGGCACGAACCGACAAGGCCAGCAAGTCAGCTGATTTATTGCTTACCGAAGCGCAGCTGACCAAAGCTCTCTACAAACACGCCGCCAACCGCACGCAAAAAAACGGTTTTAAACGTCAGCATGAGGCCGACGATCTCGCCAACCGCTTTTTAAATCATGGCAACTACTTAGCCTATGGCTTAGCCGCGAGTTGTTTATGGGTGCTTGGGATCCCGCACGGATTTGCGGTGATGCATGGCAAAACCCGTCGCGGCGCGCTGGTGTTTGATGCCGCTGACTTAATCAAAGATGCCATTGTACTGCCTTGGGCGTTTGTATGCGCCAAAGAAAACGCCACCGAACAAGAATTTCGCCAGCAAGTCCTGCAAGCCTTTATTGAGCACAAAGCGATAGACTTTATGTTTAACACCATCAAAGCCATTGCGCTGCAAGATTACTCTGAGGATGAGATAACGGAGCAGCAACTATGATGGTGACTTTTATTTCTCAGTGCGAGAAAAAGGCACTGAAGAAAACCCGCCGCGTGCTCGATGCCTTTGCCAACCGAATTGGTGATAACACCTGGCAAACGCTGATCACCGAAGATGGCCTAAACACGGTGCGAAAAATGCTGAGCAAAACCGCCAGCCGCAGCACCGCGGTCAGTTGTCATTGGATTCGCTCGAGAAACCATAGCCAACTGGTGTGGATTGTGGGTAACCGCCGCAAGTTTAACTTAGAAGGCAATGTGCCGGTCAATCGCACTGAGCTGGACCTTGGCCACAAGGAATGGGAGCAGGGTTGGCAGCTTAATGAAGTGATCGTGCTGGCAACGGCCATGGCGGGGTTGTTTCACGATTTTGGCAAAGCCAATGCGTTGTTTCAGCAAAAGCTTCGCGGCCAAACGGCACACCAAGGCGAACCATACCGTCATGAATGGGTATCCTTGCGTTTATTCGAGGCGTTCGCCAAGGGCAAAAAGGATCAGCAATGGCTTGATGAACTTAGCGAGCTTACGCCTGAAACGGCTACTGAGCATGAAACTGAGCTACTGGCGCAACTGTTTACTGAAACGGACGGCTATCAGCCGGTATTTGATGACTTATCGCCATTTGCACGTATCGTGGCTTGGCTGATTGTGTCGCACCATCGGTTGCCGGTGAACTATGATGATGGCGAAGCACCCGTTGAGCTATCGCAAATTGACCAATGGCTTTTCCGTTGCTTTGGCAGCCACTGGAATGCACCCAACGCGCTTAACCTCGCCAAATATAATCCGCAAGCGCTTGTCGATAACTGGCAGTTTCCCGGTGGCACCCCGTTTTTAAGTCAGCCTTGGCAGCAAAAAGCTTGTCAATTGGCCCAGCGTGCCCGCCAATATCCGTGGAGCGCTCATGGACAAGTTGATTGGTTATCGCAGCGGTTTGTCAGCCATATGGCACGTTTATCATTAATGCTGGCGGATCACTATTACTCGTCGCTGCCGTTGGAAAAGTCCAAACCCAAATGGCGCGATGGCCACTACGCGCCTATTGCTAACACAGACCAGTCTCAAGGCAAGCGCAAAAACGCGCCACCTAAACAACAGTTAGATGAACACAACATCGGCGTGGCCATTAATGCGAAACGCTTTTCGGAGAATTTACCCTCACTTAAATGGACCTTGCCGGCGATTGCTCAGCACCGCCGTTTTAGCCAAGGCGCCGAACAAGAGAAGTATCGCTGGCAAGATATCGCCTATCGTAAAACCAAAACCATAGCCACTGAGTCGGAAACGCAGGGCTTTTTCGGCATTAATATGGCGTCGACAGGCTGTGGGAAAACCATCGCCAACGCGCGCATTATGTATGCGTTATCCGATCCTTGGCAGGGGTGCCGTTTCTCGGTGGCGCTGGGGTTGAGAACACTCACCTTGCAAACCGGCGATGCGTATCGTGAGCTGCTGAAACTCGGCGATGATGAGTTGGCTGTGCTCGTTGGCTCGCAAGCGATCCAACGCTTGCACGAGGCGCAAAATACGTCATATCAGTCTTCCGGCGGCAGTGAGTCTACCGAAGACTTTCTCGAGCAACTGTTTATTAACTACGAAGGGCAAATCTACGATGGACGGTTGAAACACTGGCTAAGTAGTCAGCCTAAGCTGGAGAAATTGGTCAGTGCGCCGGTGTTAGTGAGCACGATTGATCATCTAATGCCCGCCACTGAAAGCCTGCGCGGCGGCCATCAAATTGCGCCCATGTTGCGTTTACTCAGTACTGACTTAGTCCTTGATGAGCCCGACGATTTTGGTCTTGAAGACCTACCGGCGCTGTGCCGCTTGGTGAACTGGGCAGGCATGTTAGGGTCACGGGTGCTGCTCTCATCGGCGACTTTGCCGCCTTCTCTAGTAAAAAGCTTGTTTGATGCCTATCGCGCGGGCAGGGCGCAGTTTAATCATGCCCAGTTTGGTGAGAACGCCTCGACAAACGGCGCTGACAGTACGCCTGTGATTTGCGGCTGGTTTGATGAATTTACCAGCGAGATCCAGACGGTGACGAGCAAAACCGATTACGTGACTTATCACCGTGAATTTGTCGCCAAGCGCGTTAAGCGATTAGAGGGTGAGCAACAGGTGCTACGCAAAGGGAAGACGGTAGACACCTCTGCGATTACCTCTCTGGCTGCTCCCCCAATATCCAGCGAACCTCATCTCGACTTTGAGCCGCTTGCGCAACTTATCCATACCCATATTCATCAGTTGCACCATGCGCATCACCAAACTCATGCATCCGGCAAAACAGTGTCGATAGGCGTGGTGCGCATGGCCAATATCGATCCGATGGTAGCGCTGACCCGCGCGCTGGTGCAAATCTCGCCAGATCCGGATCATGCACTCTTTGTTTGCCCGTACCACTCTCAGTTTCCGCTGGCATTACGTTCTTATCGAGAGAGTCGCCTCGATGCGGCGTTAAATCGCCATGATGAAGCGGCGATTTTCGAGCAGCCGGAGATTCGCCATGCTATTGAACATTGTGATGCCAAACACCTGATGTTTGTGGTGGTGGGAACCGCGGTGGTGGAAGTCGGGCGCGATCACGATTACGACTGGGCCATTGCCGAGCCGAGTTCAATGCGTGCCTTAATTCAGTTGGCGGGGCGGGTACAACGTCACCGCCAGCAAGCGCCGGCGACCGCCAATATTCATGTGCTCGAGCAGAACGTCCGTGCGTTAAAAGGCAAGCATCCCGCTTATTATAAGCCAGGCTTTGAAAGCGCGGCTATCCCGCTCGAAAAAGGTTACAAGGTCACGCTTGATGAGGGGCTAACGGCAATTTCCGCCACGCCGCGCATTCAGGAAGTTCCTAAGCTGGAAAAATGCGCCTTTGAGTTTGCTTTGCCGAAAAAAACAGAGGCCAAGCCGGTGAGCCACTGGGGCGTACAAGAGCACCGAGCATTGCGCTTTACATTGGAGCTGACGGGCGGGGAAAAGTACCAACCTAAGTTTTATCGAACCGGTAAGGAAGCCGAGCTTTGGTGGAACGACACGCTTGTCAGCCAAGCCGCTGGGCTACGTTCCCCCGGTAAACATGCCAGTTGGAGCGGCGAATTGATCCGGCGCACCCCGTTTCGTCACAGCCAGCCCCAAGAAAGCTTTGTGCTGGCCTATAACGACGATGGCACGCTGACTTGGCAACAGTTAGATACTTCACGTTATCCCTACCAATACGCCGATCACTCATATCGCTTTAAACCCGCCGAAATATCGCTAGCAGCCGGTTGCCATTGGTGGTTTGACGTTGATCCGGAAGCTGTTTATCAGCACTTTGCTGACCAACTGGGATGGTCGATTAAAAAAGCGAGCCAGCATTTGGGCGAAATACGCCTCGCGGCTGAGCGAGAAGGTCAAAACATCACTTGGTGTTGGCACCCACAGCTGGGTGCTTTTCGGGAATAAAGAAAATTTAATGGAACAACAGGATAAAGGAAGCGCTTATGGAACACAGCCTATACGATGCGCTGCTGGCATATATTGAACAGCGCAAACAGGCGAAGCTTGAGCCTTTGCAAAAGGCGCGTGATAAGGCCCTAAAAGCCGCCGCCAGCCAAGAGCAAGAGGCGATCGCCAATGCCGATTACGCAGAGAAAGCTACCCCGATCGAAGCGAAGTTTGAACCAATTCACTGGGTAACAGACGCCGCAACGCGGGCCAAGCAAGTTAGCCTCGCCACCCATTGCCCCAAATTTGTTCATAGCGATGCTAGAGCGAGCAGCATGTTGGTGACTGAGATCGATAAGAGCGAGTCTCGCTACCTCACCAGCTATTCGCTGACCGAGAAAGCCATTGATGCGGTCGGCAATGCGGCTGCGTTGGATGTGGCGCGTTTTTTAAAAATCACTGTGGAAGGTGAGTCACTTATTTCTCAGTTACAAGCCGGTCATATCAACGCGCTTAAGTCACTCACGGATGACGCCACTTTGTTAGAAACTTGGCGTGCAGGTTTTTCACTGGCGCTAGGCGATCAGGTGTTGTCGGCTCATAACTTGATTAAGCAAACCTACTTTCCGGTGAATGAGGGCGAGTATCACCTGCTTTGCCCGCTATATTCATCCAGCCTTGCGCACACACTGTACACCAAGGTGCGCGCAACACGGTTTGGAGAGAGAGTCAAAGCGATTCGCGAGGCGAAGAACAAACAGTATTACCATCCAGAGCCGTTACAAGCGTTTCCGCGTACCGTTAAACAAACCTTTGGCGGCTCTAAACCGCAAAACGTGTCACAACTGAATAGTGAGCGTCATGGTGAGGGCTTTTTGCTCAATGCTGCGCCGCCAAGCTATCAGCAGCAGCCGGAGGATCCTAGCAAGCAAACCAGCATCTTCAACCGCCGTTTAGCCTACCAAGCCAGCCATTTGCTTCACGATTTTCGCGTCTTTCTGGCAAGCCTGACCGAACGGGACCGCAACTTTGCCACCCGTTATCGGCGCGATCATGACTTTATTCTGCCACTCACTGACTTGGTGTTTGACTATGCCGCACGGGTTCAGCAGCAAGTCTCAGCCGGTTGGAGCCAAGGTACTGATGATCAAGCGTGCCGACTAAAACGTGAACACGCACTTTGGTTGGATGTGTACAACCCCGACGCGCAATTTCAGCGTGAGCGTGAGGCCCAAGACTGGCTGGGCACTGTGGCCTCTGATTTTGCTGCTTGGTTACTGCGCCAGCTTGAGGACAAAAAACACTATCTGCTTGGTGATACGGAGTTCAATTACATCCGCAAAGTGTTCCTAACCCAGCTAAAAGCGTTTGAGCGCGACACGCCTCAATTTGAGGAGAACCGATAATGGCACAGTATCTATTGCTTAAGCACATTGAGGTGCAAAACGCGAACGCGATCGCAGGGCTGACTTATGGTTTTCCGGCGATCACGCACTTTCTCGGCTTTGCCCATGCGCTATCACGTCAACTTCCCGATACGATGGGATTGCGTTTGGGTGGCGTGACCGTGGTGAGCCATAAAAACAACGTTCATGCACGGCAGCCCACAGGGTGGGGCGACTATGTCTTTGCCTTAACCCGCAACCCGGTGAACGCCAAAGGCGAGACAGCATCGATCAATGAAGAAGGACGCATGAATATGCAAATCTCTTTGCTGATTGAGGTTGAGGGGCTGATTGCCGGTGATAAAGCCGCGGCAGCACAGTTGGTCGCGGCGGTGAAAGATTTAGCGCCTCAGCGGCGGCTTGCAGGTGGGCAAATCTTAGCGATTGGCGAGATTGAACTGCTCGCGGATGCAAGTATGCAGAAAAAAGCGTTGCGCCGTCTCATGCCGGGCTTTGTCCTTTGTGATAGACATGATTATCTCGCCCAGCATCATCAACAGCTATTGCAACACAATACGCAGGCTAGCTTATTTGATGCTTGGTGTGAGTTTGCCATGTTGACGTACCAAGCTGTCGCCGATGATGCACACCTACCTAACGACGACAACCAACCCGTGCCGGCCCAATGGCAGCGCGTGGCCAAACCCAAGCCTGGATATTTAGTGCCGATTATGACGGGCTACCGCGCGGTTTCCCCTTGTTATGCCGCAGGTGAGGTCGCCAATGTCCGCGATCCCGAGGTGCCGGTAAGTTTTGTGGAAGCGGCATACAGCGTGGGTGAGTGGCGCAGCGTCCACCGGATCACCGATATCGACGAGGCATGCTGGCGTTATCACGGTGAGCATCCTTGGTACCTTGCCCGTGTGACGACAGCGACGCATGCCGAACCCATTGAACCTGACGTTGTGCCCACAACCGATGACGACACTGACTTTGACCCCGACTTTTTGTAATTAAGGAGATTTCATCATGGCTGATAAAAAACTGACTACCCCTTCCGTGCTTGCCTTTGAAGCGAAACTGATGCCTTCGGACGCACTAATGTATGCGGGCAACTGGGAGAAAGGCGATTGGCAATCTATTCAAGTAGGCGAGAAATCAGTGCGAGGCACCATCTCTAACCGCTTAAAAGCGGCCACCGCCAATGATCCCGCTAAGCTGGATGCGGAAGTATCTAAACCAAACCTACAAACGGTTGATGTTGCGGCACTACCGCATGATGCCGATACGCTCAAAGTGACCTTCTCACTGCGCGTGCTCAGCGGACTGCATGTCCCATCAACCTGTAATAACCCGGACTACCAGCAAGCGTTGGCCGATAAAGTGCGTGACTATCAATCAGAAACCGGTTTTAAAGAGTTGGCGCAACGTTACGCGCACAACATTGCTAATGGGCGTTTTTTGTGGCGTAACCGTGTCGGTGCCGAGCAGGTTAAGGTTGTAGTTACCGCAGGCGAGAAGCAATTTAGCTTTGATAGTTATGAATTCAGCCTACGTGATTTTGACACGCACCCAGATGTCACCGCGCTAGCAGAGGTGATCCAATATGGCCTGACAGAAGCGCATGCGCTTATCCATGTTGAAGCCTACTGCCAACTGGGCGAAGGGCAAGCGGTCTACCCCTCTCAAGAGCTAGTAATGGGCGGCGGTAAAGGCGACAAAAGTAAATTCTTGTATCAATTAGATGGCCAAGCCGCGATGCACTCACAAAAAATCGGCAACGCGCTGCGCACTATTGATACTTGGCATCCTGCCTATGACGAAGTGGGCGCAATCGCCATTGAACCTTATGGCTCGGTGACTAACCGCGGGGCGGCGTATCGTCAGCCAAAAGAAAAGAACGACTTTTACAACTTGCTCGATGGATGGATGTTAAAAGACAAAACCCCAACGCTCGAACAGCAGCATTACATTATGGCGATGCTGATCCGCGGCGGCGTGTTTGGCGCGTAAGGAGGCACAATGCAGTATTACATTGATATCACCTTATTGCCCGACACCGATATTTCGGCAGATTTTCTCTGGCACAAGGTGTTTCAGCAAGTGCATATTGCCTTAGCGGAAAACAAAATCGGACCGAATCAATCGGCCATTGCGGTCGGATTTCCGGACTATCGCCAAGGAGATTTCCCACTCGGCCATCGGTTGCGTTTTTTTGCGCAAACCAAGGAAGAATTTGAGCAGTTAAATATTCAACGATGGCTATCACGCTTGACCGATTATGTACATATCAAGGCGGTTAAGCCAGTGCCAGACGGAGTGCAAGACTATGCCTACTTCAAACGCTGGAACTACAAATCGCCGCAGCGACTGTATAAAAACCTCGACCGGCGCGCGGCCGCGATTGCCAGCAAAAATGGTTACGATGAGGCGGAAGTAAAGCGTCGTTTGTTGGAAAACATTAAAACGGACGACAAACGCTGGTTGCTGCCTTTTATTCAAGTGACCAGCCTTTCGAGCCAAAAACGAGCAGGGCGGCCCAATACGGAAGAGTTTGCTTTGTATATCGAGCGGGAGACTACCAAACAGCCGCCAAACAAGGACCAACCCTTCACCTGTTATGGGCTCAGCCGACGCGAACCCGATAAGCAATCTGCGGTACCGTGTTTTTGAGGGGGAAACCCCTCTTTACCCCTTCTTTTTGGGCTCTTTAAAAATAAACAGCAAATACAGTTAGTTACAGCAGGCCATTTTTAACAAGGGTAAAAGACGATTTTTATCCTAACGGCCTGTTGTACCTGACGATTATTACGTTATTCTATTGTTCACTGCCGCACAGGCAGCTTAGAAATCAACTTCGGGTCATCAAAGTTTCCTTCTTCCGTTCACTGCCGCACAGGCAGCTTAGAAAAAACGAGCCTGTTCCAATCAGAACACCGGCTCGTTCACTGCCGCACAGGCAGCTTAGAAATTTATAACCCGGCGAATTTCATCCACCGTATTGTTCACTGCCGCACAGGCAGCTTAGAAAGTTACGAAAACGCTTCATACGGTGTTTTTCACGTTCACTGCCGCACAGGCAGCTTAGAAATATCGGGGGCACCCGCCCCCTTTCCCTTAAAAGTTCACTGCCGCACAGGCAGCTTAGAAAAAGCAATGATGTTTCAGTTGAGCAATCAGAAAGTTCACTGCCGCACAGGCAGCTTAGAAACAAGAAAAGACCGCCCAGTTAAATTGGTTTATGTTCACTGCCGCACAGGCAGCTTAGAAATTGGGGCCTGAGTCATACATTGGTCCCTCATCGTTCACTGCCGCACAGGCAGCTTAGAAAACAAAGCCCCGCAGTACACTCACAGACATAATGTTCACTGCCGCACAGGCAGCTTAGAAATAGAAAGTTCACCCCCTCGCTGAGCGAGGTGAGTTCACTGCCGCACAGGCAGCTTAGAAACGCCAGCCGTCGCGCCTGAGCGGTTCCGCGTGGTTCACTGCCGCACAGGCAGCTTAGAAATGGAAAACAAATTCAACGCGCTAACCCAAGAAGTTCACTGCCGCACAGGCAGCTTAGAAAATGATTCGCTCCTTTCTCAGTCTGCTGTCAGTGTTCACTGCCGCACAGGCAGCTTAGAAATGTTGAACCATCGTGGTAGGTGACTTTTGGTTGTTCACTGCCGCACAGGCAGCTTAGAAAATGTATATAGTAGCCACCAAGTAAAACAACGGGTTCACTGCCGCACAGGCAGCTTAGAAAAGAAAGAGCATCAGCCACCTGCGCGACTTTTGGTTCACTGCCGCACAGGCAGCTTAGAAATCCCCGAAAAATCGTTTGATGTCACCGATAAAGTTCACTGCCGCACAGGCAGCTTAGAAATGGCTGATCCAGACGTACAGCCCGCGCTCGACGTTCACTGCCGCACAGGCAGCTTAGAAAAATCGGCGTCACGGCCTGCGCCGTCTACCTTGGTTCACTGCCGCACAGGCAGCTTAGAAACCTTTAACTCGATTAAGCGCATGCACTTTCAAGTTCACTGCCGCACAGGCAGCTTAGAAAAAGACACCAGGGGCCAAAGAGTTTTACGGCAAGTTCACTGCCGCACAGGCAGCTTAGAAATTTACCGACGACTGTGTAGCGCTCACCGTCGCGTTCACTGCCGCACAGGCAGCTTAGAAAGTGCAGTTGCGGCGCGCCTACTCGCACCTTGAGTTCACTGCCGCACAGGCAGCTTAGAAAATAAACCTGTTTCAGCGCGGCCAAGAGGTATCGTTCACTGCCGCACAGGCAGCTTAGAAATTAAAATTTAATTAGACATGGGCTTTCATACTGTTCACTGCCGCACAGGCAGCTTAGAAACAGGTTAAAAGCACGATCAAAGCTCAAAAAGCGTTCACTGCCGCACAGGCAGCTTAGAAAATGCCGATTAATGGCCTGACTGCGTTTCATGCGTTCACTGCCGCACAGGCAGCTTAGAAAAAGACGAAGCGGACGCGCTACGCGCAGCCGTGGTTCACTGCCGCACAGGCAGCTTAGAAATATATTGTCATGGGTGCAGGCGGGAGACTTTTGTTCACTGCCGCACAGGCAGCTTAGAAAGTGTGTTCAAAAGGTAAGAGTTTGAGCAGGGCATTCACTGCCGCACAGGCAGCTTAGAAAATCTGCATTACCTGACACCTAAAAAGCTCACAGTTCACTGCCGCACAGGCAGCTTAGAAACCTGCAAATCTCTCACTGTGGTCTGTACGTCGGTTCACTGCCGCACAGGCAGCTTAGAAATACCAATCACGGCATTCATTATCTTTTTATGCGTTCACTGCCGCACAGGCAGCTTAGAAACATATGCGCTGTTCAGTCTCACTGATTTTGATGTTCACTGCCGCACAGGCAGCTTAGAAATAGCCCCCGAATTTCTTCTTGGCATATTGAACGTTCACTGCCGCACAGGCAGCTTAGAAATTAGAAATACACGCCAAAATCAATTTTTGCGCGTTCACTGCCGCACAGGCAGCTTAGAAAAGACCGCAAAGGCTCTAGGTTGCTCTGTTTCTAGTTCACTGCCGCACAGGCAGCTTAGAAATATCTTTTCTAAGCCATCAACCAAATATTGTAGTTCACTGCCGCACAGGCAGCTTAGAAAATCTCGAACATATGCTCAGTTTATCATTAGCTGTTCACTGCCGCACAGGCAGCTTAGAAAACGAAAGCCTGTGAGAACTTATGAGGGCTTATGTTCACTGCCGCACAGGCAGCTTAGAAAAAGAGCTTGATGTGGTTATGGAATATACATTCGTTCACTGCCGCACAGGCAGCTTAGAAAAATCTTTCAATTCTTGGAATTGTTCGTGATTCGTTCACTGCCGCACAGGCAGCTTAGAAATCGACGCAGAAGTGCCAACACTATCAAGCTGGGTTCACTGCCGCACAGGCAGCTTAGAAAACAGGGTGAGACGGGCCCACAAGGCCCAGCTGGTTCACTGCCGCACAGGCAGCTTAGAAAATAGGAGTAGCTGACGATGGACAAAGATACAGGTTCACTGCCGCACAGGCAGCTTAGAGAAGATTAACGACCTGGCCGTCTGCCACGATCGAGGTTAATCGTTGGCCTCAATGTCGGATGGCGCGCGGTGAAAATCACACCAAGCGTGTACGATCGAGTTGGCGCTTATGCCGACCTACGCGAACTTTAACGTCGGTGATGTTATTGGCTTACATTGGTTATCGGAACAGCCACTTTTGGCCCGATGATACCATTGGCGTAGGTGACACAAGCCCCAGCACGGTGTTGGATAGATGCACATTGCCAACGGGCGCCTGTCACGATCAGGGGTTAATAGTTGGCTCCGATGTCGGATGGCGCGCGGCGCAAATCACACCAAGCTTGTACGATCGAGTTGGCGCTTATGCCGACCTACGCGAACTTTAACGTCGGTGATGTTATTGGCTTACATTGGTTATCGGAACAGCCACTTTTGGCCCGATGATACCATTGGCGTAGGTGACACAAGCCCC